>CALGGP010000372.1 GCA_937915885.1 uncultured Selenomonadales bacterium
CCCGCCGCTTTTGCCGGGCGCCGACTGCGCGGGGGTGGGAACCTCGGGCTCGGTTGGGCGCCGACATTCGGGGGTGGGAACCTCGGGCTCGGTTGGGCGCCGACATTCGGGGGTGGGAGCGCAGGCGGCGCCCTATTATCCGTCGCCCCAAAAACCGTCGGCGACACATAAAAGAGGAGGCGAATGAATGAGACCGATCCGATTGAAGTTGGAGGCGTTCGGTCCGTACGTCAAGGCGCTCGATATCGACTTCGATGTTGAGCTCAACGGCGAAAATTTTTTTCTGATTCACGGCGTCACCGGCTCCGGCAAGACCACTATTCTCGACGCAATGTGTTTCGCGCTCTACGGCAGCAGCTCAGGCGGCGGGCGCGACGGCACGATGATGCGCTCCGAACACGCCACGCCCCGTCAAGAAACTTACGTTGAATTTACGTTCGCGCTCAAAGAAAAAATTTATCGCGTCCGTCGAACGCCCAAATACGATAAGCCGAAACTCCGCGGCAGCGGCACGACCACCGTCAGCGCCGGCGCCGATCTGTATCAAATCGAAAATAATTTGGCGCGACTTCTCGAAAGCGGCACGTTGAATGTGACGAGCGCGATCGAAAAATTGATCGGCTTCAAATGCGATCAGTTTCGACAAGTGATCGTACTGCCGCAAGGCGATTTTAAGAGATTTTTGATGGCGGGGTCGAAGGAACGCGAATTGATTTTGATGATCCTGTTCAAAACGGAATTGTATCGACGTGTCGAAGAACAATTGAAATCGAAAACGGCGGAGCTCCGGCGCGATTACGAAACGAAGACGCGGGAGCGAAATATTTATTTGACGGAGGCGGACGCGCGAGACGAACTCGAACTTGAGACGATGATAGCCGAGCTGGAGGGGCAATTGCGAACGTCGGAGTCGGACGCCGAGCGAGCGAAGGCGACGCGCGACGAACTCAACAGAAAATTTATCGAAGGACAGGCGCTCGAAAAAATGTTTGCGGAGCTCGAAACGAAGGAGGCGGCAAATCGGTCGGCGTCGGCGACATTGGATCGATTGCGGAGCCAATTGAAGGAGGCGAAGGCGGAATATGATCGGCGGCGCGCGGAAGAATCGGAGCGGCGCGAAATCGATCGTCGCTTGACGGAATTGCGGCGTGTGCGCGGCAAGCTCGAGGAACTGAAGAAGGCGATCGACTTTCGTGCAAGGACGGAAAAAGATTTGACGCGGGAGGAAAAAACTTTAGCCGAATGTCAAAAACGAGTGATGAGCTATGAACAGCGTCTGCAGTTTTTGTTGGACGAGGAGAAAAAAAATATAGCGGGCGCGGGCAAAGTCGACGAGGCACAACGAAAGCTCGAGGATTGTCGGCGGCGCGATCAATTGACGGCGGCGATCGAAAAATCGGCGCGTGATGTAAAACAATCGGAGGCGACGGTAAAAAAAATCGAAGGCGATATCTCGACGCAACAAAAAAAATTGGATCGATTAAAGGAATTGTCGCGGCTCGGACGTGCGGCGTTGTTGGCAAGCGGATTGAAAGAAGGGGAGCCCTGCCCCGTGTGCGGCTCGACGGAGCACCCGAAACCGGCGGTGAGCGACGAATTAATTCCGACGGACGAGGAGATCGAACGCGCCGAAAAATCCCTCCGATCGATCGAAGCACAAAAAATGTCGGCGGATAAAAATTTGGCGGCATCGACGGCGGAGTTGGAGCTCAAGCGGACGGAACTGTCGAGGCAAGCGAATTTGCCGACGACGGCGCGGGCGCAGGAAGAATTAAATGCGGCGTTGCAGTCGAAAGAGACGCTCGAGGATTGCCGGGGGCGAATCGAAAAGGGAAAAAAATTTGTCGATGACGAGAGACGAAAG
This sequence comes from uncultured Selenomonadales bacterium, assembly GCA_937915885.1. Lineage (GTDB taxonomy): Bacteria > Bacillota > Negativicutes > Selenomonadales > Selenomonadaceae > Quinella. The sequence continues at coordinate 1,865 of CALGGP010000372.1, forward strand.
CGCGATGAGCAGCAGCGTCGGGTGACGGAGTGCGCGTCGCGAGAGGCGGCGGCGAAACGAAGCGTCGAGGAAAAACAGCAGACGATCATGGAGGGCTACAGCGCGACGGACGAGGCGCGGGTGTTCACCGACATCGATCGGTTGAAGGTGAAGCTCGAGGAAATGACGCGGGCGTGGAATGATGCGGATCGAAAATTTCATAAGTTGGAGCGGGAATCGGCGGCGGCGACGGAACGTCGGCAGGCGATCGCCGATCGGATCAAGGAATTGTCGACGCAACTGAACGGGCGGGAGCGCCCCAATGTCGAGCAGCTTCGCGCGGAACTGCAACGGTCGGAGGCGGCGTTCGTCGAGGGCACCAAGCGCACGACGCAATTGACGGAGCGATTGAAGGCGCTCAACGATCGGCGCGACAAATTATCGCAACTGACGAAGGAGACGGCGGCGCTCGAGGCGGATTATAAAATTTGGTCGAAGCTGTCAACGGTCGCCAACGGAAACATTTCGTTCTCGCGCTATATCCTGCACGCGAAGTTTGAAGACATCATCGAAGAGGCGAATCAGCGTCTGGCGGTGATGAGCGGGCGGCGGTACATGCTGATCGATCGGAAGGCGTCAAAAGATGCGCGGCGCTTGTCGGGGCTGGAGCTGGAAATCTACGACGAGTATACGGAATCGAAACGGGACGTCAAAACGCTGTCGGGCGGCGAATCGTTTCTGGCGTCGCTGGCGCTGGCGTTGGGGCTGGCTGATGTGGTGCAAAGTTATGCGGGCGGGGTCAAGCTCGACACAATTTTTATCGATGAAGGGTTCGGCACGCTCGACAGCGAAACGCTTGACATGGCGCTGCGCTCGCTGATGGATTTGCAGAAGGACGGACGGCTGGTCGGTATCATCTCGCACGTCGAAGAGTTGAAGCAGAGGATTCCGATCCGATTGGAGGTCGTCAAAAGTCGGCGCGGAAGCAGCGCGCGTTTTTGCCGTCAGTGAGTTGCGTGAAAATGACGGTTACACCGTCGACCAAGCGTCGGTCGAGTAATCATAACGCTGTTTGGTGCCGTCGGCATATTGGACGGTGATCGATGTCGTCGTCGATTTTCGGTTCCAAATTTCAATTGTCGTGCCGTCATTCGTCGTAAAATCCAACGACCTGGACGTGCCGCCGCTATCCCAAGGAGATATTTCCGATAGATCCGCGAGATTGATGTTGTAGAAATACACCAGATCATCATCTTCGCAGTCCCAAATGTCGAGGTCGATGTCGCCCGCGCCTTCGCCCACGACAAACACATCGGAGCCGGAGCCGCCGTAGAGATCATCCCAACCGTCGGTGCCGCCCCAGAGCGTATCACCACCGTCGCCCGCGCAAATATCATTACTCTTATCATTGCCGATTAACAGGCGTCCGCCGACCGTATCATCCTCGGCGTCGATGTTCACGACTTCATCGTTCATGACTTCAGCGCTCGACCAACCGTCGACAGCATTGCCGTTCCAATCGACGCCGCCCAGCGCCACATCGCCCACATAATTTGATGAGACGATGACCGACCTGCCGTCTATGCTCAAGCCGTCGGGCAACGGCGTCTCGACAACAAACGTCCAACTCACTGCGGAGCGATTGTATCTCCACTTAGAGGAATCGGCGAGCTGCACCGTTATAGTGTTTGCGTCGGAGGCGCTGCGAATTTCGATGGTGTTGCCGTCGCTCGTCATCACTTCGATCCCGATCTCGTCGCCGTCTTCGTCGGTGGCAAAATCTAAACCGGTGACGTTGTCCCAAAGATTGTTGCTGTCGATGTCTTTCAAAAGGACGATATCCTTTGCCGAGCAATCGACGATGGTAGTGTTGCCTTCGTTCAGCCCTGCAACGAACGTATCATCGCCGTCACCGCCGATCAGTGTATCATCACCGTCGCCGCCCAAGAGCGACGCGCCTTCCGTGCCCGCGTAAATCCGATTATCTTGATCGTCGCCTTCCAACAATCTGCCACTAATGCTGTCATTGTAGGCGTCGATTCTCGTAACCGTCCTGTCGTTCAGATCGGCTAGGCGGAAATCGCCCGCATAATCCGAGTATACGTAAATTCTATCGTCGTAATCACGCTTGATCAGCCCGACGGGCATTCCGTTTATCGACGGCAACTCCGACCACGCCTCCGCCGACGGATCATAACTCTGCCAAGCGTTATCACCGGCGTTGTAGCGAACCCTGGAGCCGTCGGCGAGATCGATCGTAGTCGTTTCCTCATCACTCGACGACCTCACTTCGATAAAAGTATCATCGGTCGTCTTTACCATCGCAGACCTGTAAGAGGAATTGCCGAACACCGCCAGATATTTTAAATCGGCAAAATTTATATTGTGCAGGTAGACCGTATCGTTTACCGTGTAATTGTTGATGTAAACGTCGCCTTCGCCCATGCCCGCAACGAATGTATCAGCGCCCGCGCCTCCGTCAAGAGTATCATTGCCTTCGCCGCCGTACATGTACGCGCCGCCCGAGCCCGCGCGGATCGAATTATCCTGCGCGTCGCCGATCAGCACTCGACCACTGAGACTGTCGCTATATGCGTTGACTATCGTAACGTCGCTGTCGTTTAGATCGGTAAGATTGAAATCGCCTACATAGTCCGAATGAACTTGGATCACATCATCTCGACCGGATGATTTTGCCAAGCCGACGGGCATTCCGTTTAACGAGGTGAGATCAGACCAAGAACTTACGTCGGAATCAGACATCTGCCAAGCATTGTTGACAGCATTGTACTGAATCCGGGAGCCGTCGGCAAGTTGAATTGTCGTAGTTTCCTCATCGTTAGAAGCCCAGACGTCGATATTAGTGCCATCAGTCGTTTCGATGTTGATGATTCGATTAGAGCTGAGACCAAGGGTCGCCAGCGATTTCAAATCGGAGAAATTTACGTTGTACAGATAAACTGTATCGTTTGCAGCATAATTAAAGATATAAACATCGCCTTCGCCCATGCCTGCAATAAATGTATCAGCACCATCACCACCAAAAAGAAAATCATCGCCGCCGCCGCCCCACAAACTCGAGCCGTTGAGCCCCGCGTAAATATAATTATCTTGATCGTCGCCTTCCAACAATCTGCCGCTGATGCTGTCATTGAAGGCGATGATTTCCGTAAAGGTGCTGTCATTCAGATCGCTCAGACGGAAGTCGCCTACATAATCCGAGTATACGTAAATCTCATCGTCGTAATTACGCTTGATCAGCCCGACGGGCGTGCCGTTGATCGACGGCAGATCCGACCACGCCTCCGCCGACGGATCATAACTCTGCCAAGCGTTGTCACGGGAGTTGTAACGAACCCTGGAGCCGTCGGCGAGATTGATCGTCGTCGTTTCCTCATCGCGTGACGACCAGACCTCGATATAAGTATCATCGGTCGTTTTTACCATCGCTGCTCTGGAATCATCGCTGAACACCGCCAGATATTTTAAATCGGCAAAATTTACGTTGTGCAGATAAACCGTATCGTTTGCAGTGTAATCGTCGATGCGAACGTCGCCTTCGCCCATGCCCGCGATAAATGTATCATCGCCCTTGCCGCCGACGAGAGTATCCTTGCCTTCGCCGCCCCACATCGACGCGCCGCCCGAGCCTGCGAGGATCGAATTATCCTGCGCATTGCCCGCCAACATTCTCCCGCCGACGGTATCATTCACAGCGTTAATGTCGATAATCGAATCGTCCGACCAACTGTCGACCGCGTTGCCGTCAAGATCGACGCCGCCGAGCCACAAATTGCCTTCGTAAGCGGAATCCACGATCGCAAAACCATTGCTCGTTTTCGACAAGCCGGTCGTCACATATTCGGGCAAAACGACGGCGTCTTCAAAAGTTGAGTAGCCCACGTGATTGAGATCGTCGGCATATTGGACAGTAGCGTTTGCGACATCGTTGAAGTCGCTGATGTTTTTCAAAGTGAAGTTGATTTTTCCGGCGGCATCACTGAAAACCAAATCACCGTCGTCATTCGACTTATAAGTGAGGTAGCCATGAAGAGATACCAACTCAGGCAAAACAATCGAGTCGTGATCCTTGTCGAAGTCCAAGATTTTTGACGAGAATATCTTGTGATTGTCCGACAGGTAAAACCAAAATTCGTCGTCGCCCTCGCCGCCGCTCAACGTTACGTTTGCAATGTTGTAGGAGTTGGCGGCGATAAATAAACTATCATCACCGTCGTCGCCGTAAAGCTCACTGTAACTCCGATACACACTAATCGAATCGTTGCCTTCGCCGCCATGAACGGTCGGAAGAAATCCGGTAGCACTAATGGTATCGTTGCCCGCACCGCCGTCAATCATATCGCGGTTGCCGTTGAACTCTACCGAATCGCCGTCGGACGTGCCGATAATCGTATCGTCGTCCGCATTGGAGTAAAACTCAGCCATTAAGAATCGCCTCCCAAAAACTTAACCGTCGAGACATGTCGCGCAGCTCAGAAGCGGCAGTCGATGCCGAATTGAAACAGTCGCCCGGGCGCGTCCCAACGCCTGCCGTAATAGTGGATATTTTGATTGGTGAAGTTGATCGCCTTGACGTAGATCGTCGTCCAATCGCTGACTTCGCAACTGATGTTGAAATCCAACAGCGCCAGATCATCTTCGAGATAAGTTGAGCCGTTGCTGCCCTTGCCGAACGTCCCCATCAAAGACGCCTTCCACGGTCCGTTCTGATAACGGAGCGCCGCTCGCCAACTGCTTTTGGGCGTGCGCCAATGATTGATGTAATCCTCATTGCCCAACGGGCGCGTGCGATGAATATAGGCGTAGCCGAGATTATAGCCCCAATGGTCGTCGATCTTCTGTCGATAATCCAAATTGAGCCCGTGCTGTTTGTCCCTGTCGGCGTTGACGTAATCGAGATCGACCCAATGCAATTTGCCCGGCCAACGCGTGTCCGACGGCGCATGATCGTTGTCGTAGTCGAACGCGTAATCGTTCAAATCCAAGAAATTACTGATGCTCGCGTTGAAGAGACTAAACGACGCATTGATTTTATCGCTGAAGTCGTGCTCGATGCCGATCGTCTCGGTATGACCGCTCTCGGGCTTGAGATTCGGATTACCGCGCCAATTTTCGTATTGATACGGAATTTCGTCTTGATACCAATATTTGTGCCAACGCGTATACATTTGTATTGCCGACGGCGCCTGATACACTCGACCCCACGACGCATAAATTTTTGTCTGATCGTCGGGACGATAGTTGGCAGCGACCTTCGGCGACCACTTACTCCCGAATTGACTGTTGTGATCAAGGCGCGTGCCCGGGACGACCGTCCACTTGTCGCCCATCGTGATTGTATCTTGAATGTAATATGCTTGGTTGGTGGTTTTCTTTTCGGCATTCCACCAGCGCTCGTGCTCATCGGTCGATTGATGCCACTCGGCACCAACGATCAAACGATGTTGCCCCATCTCCCAACCGTTTTGATAGTCAACGCCCTGAAGACGCGAATTGCCCTTGCCCATATATTGAGTGTCGGAGTGGGAATAATTGTTGAGATATCGCAAAAAGCCCGGCGTCGACGTGCCCTCTTTGAAGTTATACGTCAACGACAGCTGATTAACCAAACCGTATTCGTGCGGCGACCATTTAAGGCGAGCTCTGGTCGAGTCGTGATCGAAATGGAATGTGAGCGAATTACGATCGTCGAAGCGATGATCCAATCGGATTGCATATTGACTGTTGTCGTAATCCTCTCTGTAATCGGGATCGCCGCTGCCTCTAAAGCTGTACGGACGGCTTTTGCCGATGGCGGCGTCGATAAACCAGCCCAATTTGCCATCATTGCCCTGATTGGTGATCTCGTAGCGATGACGATGCCACGAGCCGGTGTTAATGTCGACGGTGGTCTCGTTGTGATCGCCCTTTTTGGTTATGATATTGATGACGCCTCCGACCGCGTCGGAGCCGTAGAGCGCGGAGCCGCCGCCCTTGACGATTTCGATCCGATCGATCATCTTGATCGGTGGATTAAGCGACGTTCGATGCCCGTCGACAAGCGTCAACACTCGATCGCTGCCGTTGATAAAACTCCAAACCATGCCGTTGACGTGCGACAGTGCCTCACGCACGGATTGATAATGGTTGGCGTCGATCTCCGCCGCCGTGATGACGACGACTTCAGCCGGTGTGTCCAAGCGTCGTGAGGGAATGCGTTCGGCGGTTTCAAACGTGTCGACCAACAACAGATATCTCAAACTGTCTTCGTTGACTTCCGCCTCAATCGCCGACAAATCCTCCGTCGAAACTTCTTGCGCGGCATCCGACGACTCCGCCGTCTCGTTCGTCGCAGCAAAGCTCGTCGGCAAGATCATCCCCGCCATCAGCGCCGTCGTCAGAGGCATCATCCATCGCATTCGACGGAGCGCGCTGATGATCTCTCGTTCGGTTTTCTTGGAAACCATTGAACATCAAACCCTTCCTCTATATATCCCGGTGAGTTGTATGCGCAATCAAAACTTGTATACTGCCGTTTTTTTTCACTAAATTTATAGTACAAGGGTATCGGCAAGTCAAATTTTTGTCGCACTGTTGACAGACGACGATTCGAGCTATACACTTGACGGAAAAAATGAAAGGAAGTGGAGCGATGCCGATCAAAACAAATGAGGCGGTCGAAGAAAAAAAAGCTCCGGCGGAAGAAGAAATCTTCGTGCCGGAGGAGCCGCGCTATACCCTCGACGATATAATTCTCCCGCGCGCGACGAAGGATCAATTATTGGACGTGTCGACCTATGCGGAGAATGCTCATCGTGTTTTCGAGTTATGGGGATTTAAAAATACGCATCGATATTCGCGACGGATCGGAGTGAATTTATACGGCGCGCCGGGCACGGGTAAAACCATGGCGGCGCATGCGATCGCTCATAAACTCGGCAAAAAAATTTTGATCATCAATTACGCGGACATCGAATCAAAATACGTCGGCGAAACTCCGAAAAATATTCGGCGGGCGTTCGAGGCGGCGAAGAAAACCGACAGCATTTTGTTTTTCGACGAGGCTGATGCGATCCTCAGCAAGCGCGTCACGAACATGACGCAGGCAGTAGACGTGAGCGTGAATCAGACGCGGTCGGTGATGCTGATGCTTATGAACGAGTATCAGGATTTTATAATTTTCGCGACGAACTTCATCGAGAATTTTGATCCCGCGTTCATGCGTCGGATATCGATGCACATCAAATTCGAGTTGCCCGATCTCGAGTGCCGAAAAAAATTGTGGCGAATGTACATTCCGTCGTCGGCGCCCAATAATATTGACATCGACAAACTTGCGTCGGATTACGACGGTTTGACGGGTTCGGATATCGCGACCGCCATGCTCAACGCCGCGTTTAAGGCGGCGCGCCTGAACGCGACCGAGATTGATGAGGCGCTCGTGCGGGAGATGATCGAAAATATTCTCGAGAGCAGGGCGGCGAATCTCAATGCTGCCACTCGTGATGGAAGGAGCCGTCGCGGTCGACGCGCTTGAAAGTGTGCGCGCCGAAATAATCTCGTTGGGCTTGAATCAAATTCGCGCCAAGTCGCTCCGCGCGGAGTGCATCAATGTATTCGAGTGCAGGGAGCGGCGAATCTCAATGCTGCCACTCATGATGGAAGGAGCCGTCGCGGTCGACACGCTTGAAAGTATGCGCGCCGAAATAGTCTCGCTGTGCTTGGATCAGATTGGCGCCAAGTCGCTCCGCGCGGAGTGCATCAATGTATTCGAGGGTCGGGGGCGGCGAATCTCAATGCTGCCACTCGTGATGGAAGGAGCCGTCGCGGTCGATGCGCTTGAAAGTGTGCGCGCCGAAATAATCTCGCCGGGCTTGGATCAGATTGGCGCCCAATCGATCCGCGCGGAGTGCGTCAATGTATTCGAGGGGCGGGGGCGGCGAATCTCAATGCTGCCACTCGTGATGGAAGGAGCCGTCGCGATCGACGCGCTTGAAAGTGTGCGCGCCGAAATAATCTCGCCGGGCTTGGATCAGATTGGCGCC
>CALGGP010000373.1 GCA_937915885.1 uncultured Selenomonadales bacterium
TGACGAGCGCGTTGTGCGCGGGGCGAGGCAATCAGCGACGACTTTCTGCTCGAGCAAATTGATTGGCTCGTCGAAGGAGTTGAAGTCATTGATTAGGAACAAAAAAATCATCGCCCAATTCGCGGGGCTGCTCTTCGTGCTGATCGCGTTCGGATTGGTGATGCAGTTCAAAGTCGGCGAAATGCTCAACACCACGCTCGAGCGGGCAATCGCGCGACAGACAATGTATATGTCGGTCGTCGCCGAAGAAAAAATCGCGCAAGAGTTGACGGAGCTGCACTTCGCGGCAAATTATTTGGAGGCGCACCCCGGACACGAGGCGGAAGTAAATATATTGGCGGGGCTCGAGCGCGCCGATCGGAGCGTGAAGGTCGGGCTGTTGCGATTGAAAGGCAATGCGATCATCGGAAAAATGCTGTCGAAGGACGAATTTACGCGATTGCCGATGGCGTCTCGCGGCTCCGACGTCGTAGATTATTGCGCGGGCCGCGGGCTGTTGTTTGCGGTGCCGGTGATGGACGGCGGCAACGTCCGCGCGATCGTCTATCGGCTGTATTTGGACAGCCTGTTGACTGAAATGTTCGGGCGCATCGAATACAGCTCGTCAAACCGATTGCTGATTCAGGAGCGCGACGGTCCGATCGTCATGCCGTATAAAGATTACGGCGACGACGACAAAAGATTTTTCGCCGATCCGCAAATCCGCGAAGGGTACGGGCGCGTTCGAGAACGGTTGAAAACGCATCGAGCCGCCGCCGTTTACTGTGAATGCGAACGCGGCAAATTTTTTCTGTTCGGAACCGATCTGCCGCAAACGAGTTGTTCACTGATCGGCTACGTGTCGCGAGACGCGGTCGCGGGTAACATTTCGCGCACGAACACAATGATCATCGTGCTGATTTCGCTGATATTGTTGCTGTTTTTGATCGCGAGCATCTATATATCTTTCGTCAACCGACGGGCGGAGCGCGCCGACGAGTTCGAGCGATTGAAAATCCAAGCCGATCAAGCCAACCAAGCTAAAAGTTCATTCTTGGCACTCATGAGCCACGAGCTGAGGACGCCTCTCAACGCCGTTATCGGAATGAATGAGATGATCCTGCGCGAGTGCCGCGATCCGAATGTACTCCGCTATGCTCAAAATGCGTCGTCGGCGGGCGAATCGCTTTTGTCTCTGATCAATGACATTCTCGACTTCTCAAAAATCGAGGCGGGCAAAATGGAGTTCGTCGAAGAAAAATTTCGGCTCGACGCGCTCATAAAAAATCTCGTCACCATGATCAAGCCCCGCGCGGAGAAAAAACATTTGACGTTCACCGTCCGCGTCCAGCCCGATCTTCCCAATGAACTTTTCGGTGACGCCGTCCGCATTCGGCAGATCGCAACCAATCTGCTGACGAACGCCGTCAAATACACGCCGACCGGCGGCATCACGCTCGGCGTTTACCTGGAGCATCGCGTTGTCGACAAAATTGTTTTGACGATATCCGTCCGCGATACGGGCATCGGCATTAAAGCGGAGGATAAGGAAAAACTTTTTGATGAGTTCAAGCGGCTCGACGTGCAAAAAAATAAAAACATCGAAGGCACGGGGCTCGGCTTGTCGATCACCTATCGCTTGCTGCAGATACTCGACGGGCGAATTTCGGTCGAAAGTGAGTACGGACGCGGCTCGGAGTTTCGAGTATATCTGCCGTTGAAAGTGCTCAACGACGCGCCGATCGGCAACATCGACGTCGAGCACACGGAATCGATGAAAAGATATCAGGCGAAATTTATTGCTCCCGACGCGAAAATTCTCGTCGTCGACGACAACGAAATGAATTTGACGGTCGTCGTCAGTCTGCTCAAGGATACACGCGTTCGGATTGATACTGCCGACGGCGGCGAAGAGGCGCTCCAAAAGATGGCGGCGGAAAAATACGATGTGATTTTCCTCGATCAGATGATGCCGCATATGGACGGGATCGAGACGTTGAAGCGGGCGCGGGTGATGCCCGACAATAAAAGTGCGTCGGCGCCGATCATTGTGTTGACTGCAAACGCCGTCAGCGGGGCGCGAGAAAAATTTTTGGCGGCGTCGTTTACAGATTATCTCGTAAAACCAATCATCCCTGCGGTGCTCGAGGATATGTTGATGAAATATCTGCCGTCGGAAAAAATAAAACCGCCTTCGACGGCGATGGAAGAAGAATCGGCTGCGACGGTCGAGCGGAATTACGATAATTTGAATGTCGAGTTGGGGCTGATGTATTGCGCGGGCAAGGTTGACGTGTATAGAAATATATTGAAGGTGTTTTGCGCGCAAAAGACGAGTGAGCAGGCGAAAATGCGTGCGGCGCTCGAGCGCGAAGACTGGCTTGAATATACGACGTTTGTGCACGGGCTGAAGTCGACGGCGCTGTCGATCGGCGGCGAAAAAACGTCGGAGGCGGCGCGGGCGCTCGAGAGGTCGGGCAAAATATTGCTGTCGGAGCATTCGACGGCGGTTGAGAAGAAAGAGGCGGCGACGCATATAAAGGAGCAACATCCGATCGTGATGGAGCTGTATGATCGGCTGGTCGCGGACGGGCGGCAGTATCTGAAGGATTGAGTCAATCGGTTGACGCCGCAAAGTCGTTGAAAATGCCGTCGAGCTCGTTGTTGGTCGACGACTTTAAAACGCGTTCTCTGATTGCGCCCTTCGACATGTCCAACCGATCAAAAATTTTTCGTCCGCCGACGTCGCGCCCGCGGATCAATTGCACTCTGCCGACACCGGTATTTTGCTTTGCATACGACGCCAGCCCGCGCGCCTTGCCGATATTGTCTCGTCGCGTCGGATCATGCGGCTCGAGAATGTCGACGATATAATCTCTGTCGCCGCGTCGAACGATCAGAAAGTCGGGGAACATCGCATGAATTTCGTTGTTCTCCGTCGAATACGGAATGCACATCGACCACGGTTTGTTCGACGGATTTCTGATCCAACATACGAACTCCGCCCGCCGCCGCTCCTCGTCGAGCACGCCCGACTCCCAACCGTTGAGCTTGATTCGAGCCGTCCCGGTGTTTTTGTCGACGAACAGATGATCGCGATACTCCCGCCCGTCCCGATCGCGCGGAAAAATTATCGTCTCCGGCAGATAAAAATTGTGCGCGGTGACGATGTCGCTGTCGGCTACAATCTTGTCATACTCGCGCTTGACTTGATCGTTGCACGTCGTGATCCGACGCCGATATTCGTCATTCAACGCGTGGAAACGATTTTTCGCAAGCCGCTCAAGCCGCGTGAGACAATCGGCGTCCGCCGCAAACAATATCACATCGAGCTTGCAATCGTTTATATCGTCGTCGCCCGCATAACTTCTCAAATACGCGTTGGCAAGCCCCTCGGACTTCAACTTCGTCTCCGCCGCGCGGAACTGCCGATCGAGATCGGTGTCGGTCGTGACGAATAAATTTTCCCCGACAACATTCTCGACCGTCCGACCGAACGCATCAAAAATCTGCGCCGACAATCGAAATTGCAGAGCCTGTTGTTTCAACGCGTCGTATTTATTCGCGCGCTTGAGCCCGTCGATGTGCTCTCGTATCAGCTCGACCACCGCTTGATTGACTTCGTCGACCGCGTCAATGTGTATGCCGGTGCGCACGAACAGCCGCGCCAGCCTCATCATCGACTTCAGATAATCGTTGATCCTCACGCTCCGAATCCGATAATTCAACAGCCCCATTTCGTTGACGGCTTCGACGACCGCCGCTCTGTCGAAGGTGTCTTTGCGCTCGACGGCGGCTCGAATAATTTTTTTTTCGATCGGCGGCTCGTCGTCGTGAGCGGGCTTAAAAAGATTGCCGCCAACATTTGTCGGCTGATCACTTCGATCGACAATCGGATCGGCGGAAGTTCGATCGACAGGCGTCGGGTCGGGACGAGACGGCTTGACTGTCAACGCAACGTTGGTTGAGTCGCCGGCGGCTTCGGAGTGAATGTCCGTCGGAATGTCGCCGCCCTCGGAACTTTGAAGTGCGTCGACCACATCATGCGCCGTCGCCCGATCGAAATACGGCAGGTATAATCGAACATCGTTAAGCGTGTCGTCGACATCGATGCGGCGCTGCATCGGAGTGCGGATCATTCTGCCGAGCAGTTGAGCAATATAAGTGGCGTCCGTCGCCCGACGAAATGACATCATCGTTTCGGCTTGCGGACAATCCCAGCCCGTGGACAGATTTTCCTTGAAAAACACAACCTTGACTTTGTCGTTGCCCGCGATGTGCGACGGCTCCTCAAAAGCAACGCGCAAATTGTTTATGAGCAGATCGGATTCGGTTTGTCCGAACGTATGAACGACTTCGCCGACATCGAAATTAAATCCCGTCCGCGCGGAAATTCGCCTCAAGCACTCGTCGAGATCGGTCTCCGAAATTTTATCGCCCGCGCCGTTCGACACCTGCACCACGAATATCGGATTGAAAATTTTTTTGTGCTGTTCTCGACAGTATTGATGCCAATGATCGCATTTATCCTTCCAATCGTCCGCCGCCGCCTCGAGCATCGCCATCCCCTTTGACACAAAACTTTTCTCGCGCTCGTCGGGGTGCACGATGATGATGCGATCCTTCAACAGCCCCGAGGCGCGCACTTCGTCGGCAGTCACGACAACCTTATGCACCGTCGACGGCAGCGTTTTGCTCACGAGCGCGTTGAATCGTTCGGGCGTCGCCGACATTCCGATCACCAACGGCGCCGGCGATAATTTATCCTCTGCGCTGCCTTTGATAAATTTCTGCATGATCGTCGTGGCGATCGCCGTCGCGCGTCCGGTTTTCATTCCGCGATGCGCCTCGTCGATGATCACATACAGCCGCTCCGATTTCTCGTCGATCGTATTCTGCAACGCGTCCCAAATCGTGTATCGTCGAAAATCCGAGTATCGCGTCAAGTTGCTGCTCTTGCCGAGTTTTTGCGTGTTCAAAAAATAAACCCGCCCGTCGCTCAAAATTTTTTGGTTGAAGTTGTCGTCCTCGATCATAATCAAATGCGCGTGATTGATGCCGTCGGCGTTGTGATAAAATTTGTCCAGCGATTGTTTGTTGAGCTCGGGCGAATCGGACAGCCATAAAAAAATCGCGTCGGATTGCGCGGGATGATTTTCGTCGCCGCGATACACGCTCTCGACGAACGCCGCCATCATGACGGTTTTGCCCGAACCCGTCGGCGCCGTAAACGAGATCACCTGTTGATCGCCGGTGAGTTTGAAAAACTGTTGAGCGGCGGCGGCTTTTTTCATCAGTTCGCGCCGCGCTTTCTCTTGAAACGAAAACAATTCGAGTTTCATTGACAGTGCCTCCGAAAATTACGGCGTGGTGACGTCGATCGATTTTTCGATCTCGAACTTCACGGCGTCATACTTCGGCAAGTTGTTTAATTCAATGAGTTCGGGCGCCGCCGATATGACCCGTTTCATCAGCTTTTCTACCGAGTCCGCCTCCAAAATCAAGCCCCGCAGGTCGCCGCCGTCTGTAAACCACACTTGGGCTTCATCGTCCCAAATAAATTTTACGACGCATTCACGCTTCATGTATGTCACCTCAACCGATAAAATTTTCAAGGTAGTCTCGATAGAGTTGATAGGTTTTTCGATCGCGGAAGTTTTGAATCATCGAGACGTAGCCGTCGGTCGAATCGGTCACTATGAATATCGTCTCGATCGTCGGTTGATCCAAAATTTGTCGCTCGAACTCCATAAAATATTTTTCGTCGAACAGCACGGCGAATTTGTTTTCGATCAAGATCATCAGCGGCGGCAATTTTTGATCGGCGTCGACCGTCGGGCATCGTCCATGTCCGCCCGCCTTCAACCACATCAACGGCAATATTTCTTTAAACCGCCTGCCGAGTGCGACCGCATTCTTGTCGAGAAAACCCAACTTGAAAAAAATTGCATTCGATCGAAAACCGTCCGACATCGGAAGTTCACTGCCGAGATAATTGCCCTTGAGCGGCGCGCCGTTGATGTCGTGTCCTTTGATCGAGCAGACCGTTCGCGGCCACGTCACGTATCGAGCGATCCCGAGTGCTTGCCAATGGGCGTCGTCGGGCTGAAGACCGTCCGCGCGGAGCTGTTTTTCTTCGGCGTCGGAGACTTCGTTGTTGGTGATCATGATGCAACGTCGACGCCCGCCGTCCTCGGCGTTTAGGAGATTGACGGCGTGCGCGGTGGTGCCCGAGCCCGCAAAAAAATCTACGATCAACGCCTCGGGCTTATCCGCCAACACAGATTTTAAAGTGTCGCGGACGGCGTACAACGACTTCGGGAACGGAAAAAATCTGCCGGGCAAAATCCTGCGGAGCAATCGCGAGCCGTATTCGCCCGCGCTGTGCGATTGACGGTTCCAAACGGTTTTCGGGAATCGTTTTATCGATTGTTCGCCCGACTCCTCGACGATGACGACGCCGTTGTCGTCCCTGCCGACAATTTTTATTTGCCCCGAATTAATTCTTTCGCGTTGCTTTTTTCCGAGGTATAATAACGACCATCGATCCAGATTTTTATTGTAGGCGCCGACTTTTGCGAAGCCGTCTTCGACGAGTTTGCGAAGACCGGCGGCGGTCATCTGCCAACGTTTTTCGTCTTGAGTTCCTTCGGCGATGGGCCACACAGTTACAAGCCCTTCTCGATCGAAAAGTTCACTGCGGAGTTGCGAACGGTTCAGCGCTTCGCCGACGTCAACGATTTTTTTCTTGATCGGATCGATGTAAACGGGATAAAAACATCCGGGAGAGCGTTCGCGGTCGGAGTCCAGGCCGCCCCTCAGTAACCTCTCCCACCGAACCGGGGTTCGCCGGGAGTGGTTACTTTCAGCAACCTCTCCGTCGGTCAGTTTCTTGTACCCTACTTCTGAAGTAAACAACGGATCCTCCAACATTGCCGGTCCCGATTGCCCCAAGTAGACGAAGAAGGCGTACTCCTCGACGCGATACATCTCGTGGTCGCGGGCAACGCCGTTGGGATTGATCACGATGCTCACCATTTGGATATGCGCCTCGGGGAAAATCTCTTCGAGCAGACACCCCAAGTGCAGATACTCGTGCTCGTCGATGGTCACGATCAACACCGAGTCGGCGGGATTCAAAATTTCTTTCGCCAATTCCAGTCGCCGCTTCATCATCGACAGCCACTTACTGTGTCGATAGGCGTCCGTGCCGTCGACGTAATCATTGTTGTACTTCCAATCGCGGGCGCCGGTGTTGTACGGCGGATCGATGTAAATGCAATCGACCTTTCGATCGGCGCATACGTACTTCAAAAGTTGCAGCGCATGATAATTCTCCGCCTCGATCAGCACGTGCCACAGCTCGGAGTCGGGCGCGTTGCAAACTTCGTCCAAGCGTTGGAGACTCGGATAAATTTCTCCGAACGATTCTTTATGCTCCTCGAACACCAGCCCGAATTTTTTATCGCGTTTCAGACGTCGAACTTCCGCGCGGATTTGATTGCGGAGATCGGCGTCGGTAATTTTTTGTATGAGCTCGTCGAGCGCGGACATAAAAAACACTCCAAACCGTGATATAGTGTCGATACTTTATCACAGCGGAGTGCATAAGGCAATGATTATTGGTCGGGCGTGATGTCGATCGTGTCGATCGGCTCGGCGGTGAGCGCGGGGGACGGCAGGGCGGGAGCCTCGGGCGGCTGCACGAGCTGATACATGCTCAACTGACGGAGGCGCGGCAACACCGTGTGGTATATCCAATACTTGATCGCCTTCGCCGTAGGCAGTTTCGAGTCGTTGATCAAATTGTAAAGCCCCGGCTCGTTAATGAGGATAAATTTTTGTTTACCCCCGGGGGTAGGCAAAACGCCTACCCCTTTGTCTTCGGGCTCAACGTGATCTTGAATAGCACTGGCAGTGTCTTTGTAGCCGAGAGCTTTCGCGACATCTCTGCCGACAAACCACGGCTCGCCATTGATTAGCAGACAACGAATCTTAACGCCGAGTTTTTTGTTCGTAAGAAGATTTATCCCGCCGTTCCGTTCCAGCTTGTTTTTCATAATTCGTTTGCGCGTCAGTTCCATTCTTACTGCCTTGGATACACAGTCGGGATTGGAGCAAACAATCGCTTCGGAGTATTTATCAACTTTGAACAGCGCGCCGCACTGCGGACACTCCCGAATCTCCATGCGCCATTCGGAGCTGCCGCTTGTGGTTTCAACGGAAGATTTTGTTTCGAGCGTCAAAATTTCGGCGGTAGTCGTGCTTTTCGGCGAGTAAGACGACCTGTACTTCATCCTTTTGTACAAACGTCTGGAATCTTGGCGGCAGGCATCCGAGCAGTATTTCTTCCCCGGATATTTTGTTTGAAACGGCTGATTGCACCACACACATATCCTGTCGAAGCAGGCGCGACGCTCAAAATGATACACCGTATGCTCGGCATTTGTCATCAGTCTAAGATGCTCGATGTTATTCTCGTTCTTATCGAAGGAGCCGTCGGGATTGCGATGGGCGTGATGAACAATGTGGTCTTTGGGCGGTCTGCCGTTGTGAAATGACCAGACCTCAATGTGCAATGTCAGCGTTTTACATTTTACTGTACCAAGGTATCTGCCCGAAGTCTTAGACTTGTGGTAGATGAGACCGTTGAATTTTTGAGTGCTCTCGTCGATGACGAGGACGCGTCCGTTGCCGACGTCGCCGGGCTGAGTGTTGGGAGCGTCGGGACGAATCTTGGGCTCGATCATTTATGCCATCTCCTTTTGATCTTGACAACGGAGCCCGCCCTTTGATATCATGCCAACGTCACATGAAAAAAGTGTGCGTCCCGTTGTCAGTATTTATTTAGACATTGATACTTTAACACATGGGAGCACTTTAGTCAATATAAATCAATCAGGAGCTCGATCACAGGTCGGGCTCTTAGTTTTATATCGAAGGAGCCACGCCATGATCCAACGCACATTAAAAATCCATTCCAAACAGGAACTGCTCAATTGGATCGAGACCGTCAAAAAGTCTCGCGAATATAAATCCGCGCGGAACATTTTAATACGCGGGCTCACCGTCAAATTCCTCGACGACGACATTCAAAAATCCAATAAGATTATCCAACAATCACTCCCGAAGGCAAAAGTCGTCGGCATGTCGCTGACGAGTTTCGTCCGACAATACGAAGGCACTCAAGCCGATCTCCATTCAAGCTACGTCGTCGTAAGCATTTTTTATTTCTTCGAGTCCGATGTGACGGTGCTCGAATGCGGCGGCGCTCAACTCGAGTACGGCGACCCGTCGCTCATGCTCAAAGATAAATTGCTCCGCATCCCCGACATCAAAGCCGTCGAGGTGATGTGCGCCGGCAAAAGTCGTTACATGTCGTCGTTCATGGAGACGATCACCGAGGGGCTCGAGGACGTGCCGTTCTTCGGCGCCGAAGCCGGATTGATCGAAGTCGAAGAGCGCGATTGTCGATATCACAGCATTATGAAGGCGATGAACGGCGAAAACACCACGCAATATATCATCGGGCGCGAGTATTATACCAACGGGATTATTTTGATCGTCTACAGCGGCAAAAATCTCAACGTCGAGACCGAATGTCTTCTCGGTTGGAAGCCGCTCGGCAAGGAAATGAAAATTACTCAAACGCTCGGCTCGACCTGCATAGCCACCATCGATGACATGCCCGCCGCGCACATTTACGAGAAATATCTCAACGTCAAGCCCGATAAATTTATGATCTTCAACATTTGCGAGTTCCCGCTGTTGATCGAGCGCAACGGATTTACGATCGCGCGCATCCCGCCGATTTACGACGAGGAAGGTCGATTGTATTTCGGCGCCGACGTGTATCAGGGAGAAAAGTTGAGACTGTCATACGGCAACCCGCAGGAAATTTTGAAGGAAACTTGGGACGCGAGCGAGCGCCTTCGACATTTCGAGCCCGAGGCGGTGATGCTGATCATTTGCGGGAGCCGAACGATTTTTTTGAAGGACAACTCCAACTCCGAGATCAAATATTTTCAACGGTTTCATCCGCACATCGCGTATTGCCACGGCAGCTCCGAAATTTATCGGTATGCAAATTGCGGCGGCGTACTCAACAGTTCGTTCGTGGCGATCGGAATGCGCGAAGGCGCCAAACCCGACGAAGTGATCACCGTCCGAGAGGCACCGATGCCGTCAGACGATCGACCGAAGTTGATCCCGCTTGCCGATCGCATGGCCAATTTTTTGGAAGTCACGACCGAAGAGTTGAAGACGACCAATTACATTCTCAAAAAAATTGCCGTCGAAGCCGAATCCGCCAATCGGGCGAAGTCGCAATTCCTCAGTTCGATTTCGCATGAGCTCCGCACGCCGTTGAATGCGATCCTCGGCATGAATGAAATGATCCTTCGGGAGTGCAACGGCGGACCGATCCTCGAATACGCGGAAAATATTCGGAACGCCGGCAACAGTCTGCTCGGGCTCGTCAATGATATTCTCGACTTCTCGAAAATCGAAGCGGGGAAAATGGAGATCATTCCCGTCGAATACGCGTTGAGTTCGCTGTTGAATGATCTCGTCAACATGATCCAAAAACGCGCCGAAAAAAAATCACTTCAACTGCTCGTCAACGCCGATCAAAATCTGCCGACGATCCTCTACGGCGACGAGATCAGAATCAAGCAGATCGTCACCAACATTTTGACGAACGCCGTCAAGTACACCGAAAAGGGCTCCGTCACGCTCACGGTCGGTTTCAAAAAAATCGCCGACGAAAAAATTTCGCTCCGATTCGAGATAAAAGATACCGGCATCGGCATTAAGCCCGAGGATATTCCGAAGCTCTTCAACGCCTTTGAACGGATCGAGGAAAAACGCAATCGGACGATCGAGGGCACGGGGCTCGGCATGAACATCACTCAAAAGCTCCTACATCTGATGGGCTCGGAGTTGGAAGTGTCAAGCGTCTACGGCTCGGGCTCGACGTTCGCATTTTCGATCGATCAGCCCGTCGTCAATTGGGAGCCGCTCGGCAATTTCGAGGAAACTTATCGAAACATGCTCGGCAAGCATAAACAGTACCACGAAAAATTTACGGCGCCCGACGCAAAAATTTTGGTGGTCGACGACACGCAATTAAATCTCGCGGTCGTCAAGGGGCTGCTCAAGCAGACGCTGATACAAATCGAAACGGCGGAGTCGGGCTATGAATGTTTGCATCTGGTCACGAAAGAGCACTTCGATATAATTTTTTTGGATCACCGCATGCCGGGCATCGACGGTTTAGAGACGCTCGAAAAGATGAAGACGCTGCCGCACAATCTCAACGTCGAGACGCCGGTGATCGCCTTGACTGCAAACGCCGTCAGCGGCGCTCGAGAACAATACATGGCGGCGGGCTTTAATTCCTACATTTCCAAGCCCATTAGTCCGACCGAACTTGAATCGATGATCATAAAATATTTGCCGCCCGACAAAGTTCAACTCGCCGACGCTCCGATCGAAAACGACGACGATGTAAAACTTCCCGAGTGGTTGTCGAACGTCCAAGGGCTCAACGTCGATGAAGGCGTCGAGCATTGCGGCTCGGTCGACGCTTATCTCGACACGCTGAAAATTTTTGCCGACGCTGTCAAGAGCGGCGTCAACGAGATCGCCGACTTCTATAATCAATCCGATTGGAAAAATTTTACAACCAAGGTGCATGCGCTCAAGAGTTCCGCGCGGGTGATCGGAGCCGACGAACTTTCGGAGCGCGCGCGTCGGCTCGAGGACGCGGGCAATTCCGGTTATATCAATGAGATTAAGGACGGAACCGCCGCGCTGCTCGAGCTGTATTTGAGCTACGAATCGAAACTGGCGCCGTTGATCGCAAAGCCGACCGTCGACACATCAGACAAGCCGTTGATCGGCGACGAGGATTTTTCGGACGCGCTCGAGTCGTTGAAGGAAGCGGCGTCGACTTTTGATTACGACTCGGTGAAGTTTGTGCTCGACGAACTTGACGGCTATCGATTGCCCGACGAGCAAGCCGCGCGGATCGAAAAAATTCGTGCGGCGGCGGAGAAATTGAATTGGGACGAGCTGAATAAGTTGCTCGGTGCGGCGTGAGGATCGAATGATGGATAAAAAAAGTGACGGCGCGATAAAAATTTTCGGCAAGGTTGTGCTCGACGAGCTTGACGGCTATCGATTGTCCGACGAGCAATCCGCGCGGATCGAAAAAATTCGTGCGGCGGCGGAGAAATTGAATTGGGAAGAATTGGCGCGGGGGTTGAGCGAATGAAAATTTTCGATGGGAAGCTCAATTTTTTTAAGAGCGCGGCGTTCCGCGCGGGCGTCGAGTTCGTGCTCGTGGCGGCGGTGTTGTTCGCGGCGGGCTGGGCGGCGCATTGCTACATCAATCAAATGCTCAACGCGTCGATGGAAGAATCGCTCCGCAAACACATAAAGACGCTCGGATTTTCCGTCGAAAGTCAATTCATGCAAGAGCTCGGCGAAATCAGCGACGGCGCGTTGATGATGAGGCAAAACATTCTCACCGCCGCCGATCTGATCAACGTGGCAAAAATTCAGGGGCAAGGCTCGACGATCGGGATCGTTCGCGACGACGGGACGATGATCGCCGGCGATCCGCTGCCGCATTATGAGTTGGAATATCTCTACGACGTGTTTCGCGGTCAACGGCTGATTTACTATGACAATATTATCGGGTTGCTGTTCGCGGTGCCGACGGAGATCAACGGTCAGCGCTGCGCGTATTACGAGACTTACGATGACAAACTGCTCAAACAAGAATTCGGCGTGTATTTTTACGACGGCGCGGGCATCGTCACGCTCGGATATAAGGAAGGCGATTGGACGGATTTTTCGTTTGACACCGAGGATATCGGGCTTTACCACGAGCAAGCCGAGGACGCCGAGTTCAAAAAAATTTTTCGGCGAGACGTTATCGATGTGCTCAATTCTCATCAAGCCGAGCGCGCCATCGCTCAATACACTTATAAAGGCAAAGATTATTACACGTTCGGGATCAAAATTCTCAACGGCGACTTCGCGCTGTTCGGTTGCGTGCCGCACGAGGCGATCTCCGTCGGCGTCGAATACATTCACTCGATCATGCTCGGCGTCTTCGGACTGTTGATCTTCGTGATGATCATCTTCGGTCGCTATCTTTGGAAGTCGATCGAAAACAAAGAACTGCAACGCGAAAAATCTTTAGCCGATCGCGCCAACAAAACCAAAAGCGAATTCCTCAGTAACGTTTCGCACGAGCTCAGGACGCCCCTCAACGCGATACTCGGCATGGACGAAATGATTTTGCGCGCGACCAATGAGCCGTCGACCGTCGAATACGCCGAAAACATCAGGACGGCGGGCAATAATCTGCTCGGGCTGGTCAATGACATTCTCGACTTCTCGAAGATCGAAGCGGGCAAGATGGAGATCATCAACGTCGATTATCAGCTGAGCTCGGTGCTCAACGATCTCGTCAATATGATTCACACCCGTGCGGAGAAAAAGGGGCTCGAGTTCATTGCCAACGCCAATCAAAAACTGCCGACGATGCTCCACGGCGACGAGATCAGGATCAAGCAGGTCGTGACGAACATTTTGACGAACGCCGTCAAGTACACCGAAAAAGGCTCCGTCACGCTCACGGTCGGCTTTGAAAAAATCGCCGATAATCGCATCAAACTGAAGTTTTCGGTGAAAGATACCGGCATCGGCATAAAGCCCGAAGACATTCCGAAATTGTTCAGCGCGTTCGAGCGGATTGAAGAGGAACGCAATCGGACGATCGAGGGCACGGGGCTTGGCATGAATATTACTCAACGGCTGCTGCAGATGATGAACACCAAGCTCGATGTCGAGAGCGTTTACGGCGAAGGCTCGACGTTCAGTTTTGCGGTCGAACAGGGCGTGGTCGATTGGGAGCCGCTCGGCGATTTTGAAGAGGCGTTCCGTCACTCGCTCACTCAACGAAAAGTGTATCGCGAAAAATTCACGGCGCCGTCGGCAAAAATTTTGGTGGTCGACGATACGGTGATGAATTTGACGGTCGTCAAGGGGCTGCTCAAGCAGACGAAAATCCAAATCACGACGGCGGAGTCGGGCGCGGAGTGCTTAGAGTTGGTCGCTCAACAGAAATTCGATATCATCTTCCTCGATCACAGGATGCCGGGCATGGACGGAATAGAGACTTTGCAGGCGATGCGAAAACTCGAGGGCAATTTCAACGAATTGACGCCGGTGATCGCGTTGACGGCGAACGCAATCAGCGGAGCGCGCGAACAATATTTGGCGGCAACTTTTTCAGATTATTTGTCAAAACCGATCGATCCGATGGCGCTCGAGATGATGATCATGAAATACTTGCCGGAGAATAAAATCGAGGCGGCGTCGGAAGAAACGATCACGATCGCGGAGGCGCCGCCGGACGTGCCGGATTGGTTGTCGATGGTCGACGGGATTGACGTGCGGGAAGGGATAAAGCATTGCGGCTCGGCGGAGGATTATTTGAATGCGTTGACGGTGTTTGTGGAGTCGATCGAATCGAACGCCGACGAGATTGAAAAAATGTTCCGCGCGGAGGATTGGAAGAACTTTACAACGAAGGTGCACGCGTTGAAGTCGACGGCGCGAGTGATCGGCGCGGGTGATCTGTCGGATCGGGCGCGGCGCATGGAAGATGCGGGCAATGCGCTCAACGTCGACGAGATCAAAAAATCGACGGAGCCGCTGTTGGAACTCTATCGATCGTTTGCACAAAAATTGTCGCCGCTGATCAAACGATCGGACGACGACGCGAATGATGATAAGCCGATGATCGGCGAGGACGAATTGACGGAGGCGCTCGAGGCGTTAAACGAGATGGCGGCGTCGTTCGACTACGACAGCGTGATGATGGTGCTCGAGCAGCTTGACGAATATCGATTGCCCGACGAAGCCTCCGCGCGGATCAAAAAAATTCGAGAGGCGGTCGCAAAGTTGGATTGGGAGTCGGTACAAAAGGCGCTGGAATAATTTATTGTGGGCGCCGCCGCCGCTCCCACCCCCAATCGCGGCGCCCAACAGAGGTCGAGGTTCCCACCCGCGTCGGCGGCGCCCCGTCCTCTTCATCGAAAGCGAAGTTGGATTGGGAGTCGGTGCAAAAGGCGTTGGCGTAATAAACAGCCGTCAGCGGCATATAACAGTCAAAAAAAATTTTATGGACGGTGTCCGGCAATGAGCGAATTTGACGAGTTAGAGAAAAAATTGCGGGCAGTAAATTTTTCGCGGTTCAGCAAACAAAAAGACGGCTCGTTTCAAGAGCTGTCCGAAATGTATGCCGACAGCACGTCGAGCCTCCGATCGATCGTCGAGCAATCGGACGACGACTGTCGATTGACAGATGACGAGTTAGATTTTGTTGCGGCGGCGGGTCAGTCGATGCCGCCCGATCGCCATCGATAACGGTAACCGTACTCGAACACCTCGATCGAGTCTCGAAAAAACACGTGGTAAAATTTCATCGCGGCAGTGTTGTCGAGCTTGACGAAAAATCGCAACCGCCGACATTTTTCTCCGATGTGTCGAAAGAAATGCATCGATGTTTTCATGCCCGCCGACATGCGCCGAAATTTTTTCACCGCGTACCATCTCAAGCACTCCGCATCGTCGTCCGACAGCCTCTTAAGGATCATCCAACCGCAAACCTCGCCGCGATACAGACCGATCACCGTCAAATCCGCATCACACTCGGGAAAATCCGTCGGCAACCATCGTGTTTTGATCTCGCCGCGCAATCCTTCAAACCGGCGACGCACGCCCTCGTCGCATTCCGCCCAACTTAAAAACGAAAAGCCTTCGCGCTCGAGCCGCGCCGCCGTGTACAGCCGCTCATGATTTTGTCGAGCCGTCGGCGCCGTGCTCACGTAAAATCCTCTCTCGGTTTCTCGACGCTCCACCTTCAAGCCGATCACGAACCGCGCCACCTTCAGCCACGAATCGTTCTCCGCCGCGCGCGGCTCCGCATAACCTTTATACATTTCTATCGACGCGACGCCGAACTCTCGTTGCGTCATTTTTATTGCCTCGAGCATCACGTGCCCCGCCAGCCGCGCCGAGCGCTCTTCAGGCTCAACATGAAATTCTTGGATCGAACATGTACCGTCGTATTTTTTCCGCACGACGACCACGCGCCCGATCGTCCGCTCTTCGAGCAACACCTTCATATCGAGCGTGTCATTCGTTCGCGTCGCCGACATCAATTGCAATCCTTTCATCGAGCAATCCTCCATGTCATCCGTCGAAAAAAAAAAAGTTGAGGTCCCGAGCGCGTGAGGACAGCCCGCCGCGAGACCTCGAGTCATCACTTCTTCACCCTCAGATAATATTGAGCACTCCGGGATCATCTACGGGTGATATGGGAGCTGAGGGATCATCGTTGGGCGATATGGGAGCACTTTTGTCGGTGCCGCCGGCAACCGCATCGAGCTCGTCATCGCTCACGTGCACGTTCGTCAGCTTCACGAAGTACGACTCCGCCTCTTCGTTCGTCAGTTTGATCCCCTCGGATTTCGCCAACGCCTGAAGTGCCGCCGCGCTTTCGCACGCCGCCGCGCGATCTACCTGCTCTTTCGTAAACTGAATAATTCTAACCTCCTTTCGTCGATTGCTCCCGCCCGCCCCTGCCGTCACATGACCTCAAGCCATCACTTCTCATTGCTCACCATCTATGGTGGTGCTTGCCGTCGCCGCCGGCAATCGCGTCGAGCTCGTCATCGCTCACGTGCACGTTCGTCAGCTCCGCGAAGTACGACTCCGCCTTTTCATTTCCTCCTTCAAAAATTTTATGCGGCTTATAATTTTTTTCTTACGAAACCGCCAAAATTTTTTTCAACTTCTCCATCGCGCGTTTCAACGTCACGCCGACGTTCGTCACCGTCAAGCCGGTAAAATCCGCTATCTCCCGATACGTCATATCCGACCAGTAGCGCAGCTCTATCAATTGCCGCTCGCGCTCGGTCAATTTCTCGAGCGCCATCAACAGATCGCACCAACCCTCCGCGCGGAGCAACGCCGACTCGGGCGCCTCCTCATTGCTCGACTCGAAAAATTCTCCCCACGTCTGCTCGCGCCTTCGATACGCCCGACGAAAATACATTTTGATCTCGTTGAGCGCGATCGAAAACAGCCACGTCGAAAACGCCCCGCGACTTTCATCATACTCCGCACGATGCTCGTACGCCTTCAAAAAAGTTTGCGCCGTTACGTCGTCCGCATCGTCCGCATTCTTGATCCGCGCGAACACGAAACTATAAATTCGCGGCTGATAATAGGCGTAGAGCTCCTCAAAAGTTTTTTCCGAGCCGTCAATCATTGTTAAACCTCCTGCCGCTTGACGAGTGCCGTAAAGATGCCGCCGAGCGAAACTAATTCGTCAAAGGTGCCGTGCTCGACGACGCGCCCGCGATCCATCACGATGATCCGATCCGCATTCCTGATCGTCGAAAGTCGATGGGCGATCACGATCCGCGTGACGTTGAGCCGATCAATGCTCTCGGTGACGATCGCTTGAGATCGATTGTCGAGCGCCGAAGTCGCCTCGTCGAAGATCAATATCGCCGGCTTGTTGACGAGCGCCCGCGCGATCAATATCCGTTGACGTTGCCCGCCGCTGATGTTCGACGAGCCCTCGCTGATGACAGTCTGCATGCCCATCGGCATTTGCGCAATGTCGTCGGCAATGCCCGCCGCCTCCGCCGCCGCCCACGCGTCGTCCTGCGTCAAAGCGCCGGTGCCGATGATATTATTGAAAATGTCGCCCGTCATCAATTGCCCGTTCTGAAGTACGACGCCCATTTGCGACCGCACCGAAGGCAGATTGAGCTCCGACAAATCTTGATCGTCAAAATAAACGGCGCCGTGCTTGGGCGTCTCAAAGCCCAAAATCAATCGGACGAGCGTCGACTTGCCGCAACCGCTCTTGCCGACAATCGCCACGTGCTCACCGGCAGCGATCTTGAAAGTCACGTCGTGAAGAACATCGTCGCCGCTCTCGTAAGCGAAGGTCAGATGATCGATCGAAAGCGCGCCGCTCAATTTGCCCGCGTCGGCTTTGTCGCTCATGATCTCGGGCGTTTCGCTCAGGATCGGTCGAAGGTTTTCGATGTAGGGTTGGAGCGCAAAGAGTTGTCCGATTATCGGAAAAACGGCGCCGAGCGTGGCGTTGAAGGCGGTGTAAGCCGCTTGAAAAGCCATGAATTGCGGCGGAGTGATTATCGAGGCGTCCTTTTCGAGCATGCCGATGGTGATGAAGTAGAGCACCATCGACAGAAACAGCGGCTGCACGGCGGTTATGACGGTGACGAGATTGTTTTGACGGCGGAATTTGAGACGTTGAAGGCTCTGCGCGCCGAAAGGTTTTGCCCAAAGATGGTACGCCTGCTCTTCGGCGCCTTGAATGCGGAACTTCGCAAGCCCCGCGAAAATTTGTTGGACGATGCCCGAGACGGAGTTTGCGAGCGCGATCAGTTCGCGTTGCGTGCCGATCATTTGTCGGTAGATGATGATCATGACGAGCGACCAGATGAGCCACAGCCCGACCGCGACCGCCGTCAATTGCAGGCTATAGCTGCCCATCAGCAGGATGCTCCAGAATGAAAATATGAGATTGCAGAGCACGCCGACGTAGGCGACGGAGAGAATTTGTTTAATCCTGTCGAGCCCGATCATTCGATTGGTGAGATCGCCGACGGTGAATCGACGGAAAAAAGCGGTCGGGAGTGAGGGCAATCGACTCCAGAGCGCCGCCTCGACGGACATGCCGATACGAGAAGTGATGCGGACGACGGCGATCGCGCGGATCATGTGTAGGATGGCGAGAGAAAAACTCGAGACGAGTATGACTTGAGTGACGGTGGCGAGCCCGCGTCGGTCGAGGATTGGAACGATGTCGGCAAAAATGGTTTCGGTGATGATCGGCGTGATGAGCGGAAGGAGTCCGGCGATCAAACTGACGCCGATCACGGTCGAGTAGTCGAGCGTCCAACATTGCTTGACGGTGAATTTGAGCAGGTCGAGAAGTTTAAGCGGGCGATTGGGCAGTCCGGCATAACATGCAAAGGCGTCGGTCGAAATGTCGGCGGCGACGGCATCATCGACGCGTCGACCGTCGGGAAAATTTTTCGTGACGACGCGATATCGATCGGGCGCGTCGGGAATGAGCGCGGCAAGTTCTTTATCGGCGCCGTAATAACCGATCATCACGCCGCTGTCTTTTTTATGCCAACCGTTTTCGAGAGTGATGAAGCGCATCTGCATATTGCCCTTCTGCATGAGGCGGCGGAGCAAACCGATTTGATCTAATTTATCGGTGAGCTCGGGCGCGATCGAAATGTTATCGCCGGGCATTTTGAGAGCGCGGGCGACGCAACGGACGATGAAGGTCGACTGCTCGAGGCGTTGATCGTAAGACGTACTTTCCTCGTAGAGGAGATCGTCTTCGCCGAGCAGGTTGCCGACGGAGTTATCGATGAGTTTGCGTTTGTTTCGCGCGCGCACCTTCAACCGTTGAGACAACCGTTTGTCCTCCGATTGGAACCGCACGCCGAGCATCATTGAAAACAACTGTTCGTGTTCGGCGAACTCCGCGCGGAGCTCGTCGAGAGTGTCCGATTGAGAGAAAAGTGATCCGTCGCGCCATTGAATGAGCATGTCATCGCCGCTGTCGGCAAGGAATTTAACCCACGGCAGCTCGATCAAGCCGCCGAACCAATCTTTCATGAGCGCCTTCAACTCGTCGGGCTTGCATTGATCAAACGGAATGAGCTCGAGCTCGGCGTCGTCGGTGCAGTAGAGAATGATGTCGATCATTTCAAAGTCGTCGAGCGAAGGGAAGGCGGCGGCACCCGCTTGAACGTCGCGCAAAAAAATTTGTCGGAAGGAGGCGGCGTCGCGAGTGACGGCATAAGCCTCGACCTTGCCGGAGATTATACGCGCAAACATTTCGTCCGACTCCAAGCGGAGCCGCTGTCCGATCAATAATTTCATTATGAGTTCCTTTCTTCGATCAGCCGTCGATAGGCGCCGTCGTGTGGAAGGCGGCGGCACCCGATTGAACGTCGCGCAAAAAAATTTGTCGGAA
>CALGGP010000374.1 GCA_937915885.1 uncultured Selenomonadales bacterium
TTATGATATGTTCGTAAGGGATGCCTGACAGGATGTCATGGAGCCTGAACAGATGCAGGGTAGTGAGGTACCTGTTGGAGTAGAATGTGTCGAAATGGGATCCTACCGCCGTGTCCTTCCATTTCCCGGTGCGGGGGACGCTCACGTTCGTCTCCTTCGAAGCCGATTTGACGCAGACGATGTTGAACCTGTCCTTCATGCTACCGAACGGCTCATGGGCCCAGAGACTCGACATGGCTTCACGGGCATCGGCCATGAATGTGTCCATCTCCTCTTCCGTGTAACCTTCGGCGACTATGGCGACATCGATCCTGTGCTCAGCGTCCAGGTCGGCATCCAGGTCATCTCCGCCCTTCCAGATCCATTCGTGAGGCGTCGTGGCCGCTCCGGTGGGCCTTATCAGGATGTCGTCAGGCTTCACGATGTGACTCTGCTCGCAAGATACGTTGCCGTGGAAGTCGAACAGTCTCACGGTGATCCTGGCCTCTTCCTCGGGCATGGGGAGAAGGAATACGTTCTCGAAAGCCTTCCTGGTGGTCGTGGCTTCCTCGGTCGCCTGCCATTCCTGGAACAGGGTGGAGAAGGAGTTCATGTAGAGGACTTTGTCAAAGTCTCCCTCCCTGTCGCTCCTTCCCTCCATGATGATCTGTCCGTTGCCCCTCAGGGGGAGCTTGTCCAGATTGACATGACGGCCGGCCCAGCCCTCGAATGAGCAAAGCTCAGCGACGGAGATCTCTTGTTCCTTGGCAGTGCCGCTGAAAATGCAGTTGACCCTCAGGGTGCGCTCCTGGGAGAAAGCGCTTAGGACAGTCACCAAGGCTGCCATCGTGATGATCATTTTTTTCATCGGCGGCGTTCTGTCGATAATCTTTACATTGATGTTGCCGGATGCGGACGGTCCCGCATATCTCGCGCCGCTGACAGAAGAACCGGCTAAAATTTTCGCTGTTGCCCTGTTCGTCTATTGGCTCGACTGCAAACACATCTGCGGCGGATTGTTGATCGGAGCGGCGGTCGGCGCGGGATTCGCGGCGTTTGAAGATATTTTCTATGCAATGCGATTCGGCATTCTTCAAATGATTTTTTTTGCCCTGGATTTCATTGCCAATCATCCCGACTCCTTCGGCGCGTTGTTCGAGTCGATGAAAAATTACGCCGCAATGCTCAAAGGCAACGTGGTGCCCGTCGAATCACTTGAATTTTTTTCGAAGTATATGCGCGCGTTGTATGAAAACATGTCCGGCGTCGGATTGGATATTCTGTTGTTGCGCGGGCTCAACACTCTCGGCGGGCACGTCACGTGGGCGGCGATCGAGGGCGGCGCGCTGGTTTGGGTCAAGGGCAATGAACGCCTTCAGGCAAAACATTTTTTCGACCAACGGTTTTTGATTTATCTCGCCGCCACTATGGGCATTCATTGCATTTGGAACAGCGGCATTCAAATCCAAGAGATCAGTTATGTCGGCGACGCAAAAAATATAATTTTGAGCGCGGTCTCGGTTTTCGCGGCGTTCACTCTGATTCAAAAGGCAATCGTGCAGATCGTGACGGAAGTCAACGCCGCCAACATTCAAGCGCTCGTCAATAAGTCACATTCGAGCAAGAAAGATTTCGTGTTGGTCGCGACGGCGGGACCTTTGACGGATGCCGTATTTCCGTTCAGCCATCGATTGACGATCGGACGCGATCCGTCGTTGTGCAACGTAATTTTTCCAAACGACACCCCGGGTGTGAGTCGAAGACATTGTGCATTGGAACGCCACGCGGACGGAATTTACATAATGGATTTGGGCTCATCGATGGGGACTTTCGCAAAAAATCAACGGCTGCCGATTAATCAGTGGGTTAAAATCGACGGAGATTTTTATTTGGGCTCGACGGCGATCACATTTGCGGTGTGCGAAGTTGAGAATGAATGATTGTCAAAACCTCCGCGCGGAATTAATCCGATTGCCACACTCGATCGGTCTTGACATCGATGCAGGAAATTTTTCCACCCTCAAAATATGAGCCCGTGTCTATCATCCAAATGTTTCGCCCCTCGACCTTCAACGGATACGGCGGCTCAACATTCAAATACTGCACCGGCGTATGTCCGACCACGTAGATCGTCGAGCCCTCGTAGTAGTTATAAAAATCCTCCCGCGTCCACAGCAATTGCATCTCCGGCTGCTCTTCAATCGGCGGATCGTGATCCGTGTAAGCGTTGACGCCCGCATGCACAAATATATATTCCCGCCCGTCGACCGTCATTCGATGGTACAGCGGCAGTTGTTTGACAAAATCGACCGACTCCGTAATAAAATTCGAGTTCGTCACCGCCTCTGCCTTCAACTCCGTCAGCGTCCGCATCCCCCCGTTGAACAGCCAATTCGCGTCGAGATGCATGATCCCGTCCAACATCATTTGCTCGTGATTGCCCCGCAGCGCAATCACGTTATTTTTTTTCGACTCGTTCATGATCCACTTGAGCGCCTTGACATTTTCCTTGCCGCGATCAACGTAATCGCCGAGGAAGATCGAAAAATCCTCGTCCGTCACGCCGACCTTCTCGTACAACGTCATGAACTTCGTAAAATTCCCGTGAATGTCGCCGAACGCCAGCACTCTTTTGTACTCCATCGTCCGTCACCTCCGTCGATAATATTTTTAAAATCCGAGCGAGCCCCAACCGATCGGCTCCGTCTGATAAAATTTCCCGCCGATCACGTCGAGACAACTGATCCGTCCGCTCTCCGCGCAACACGAGCCCGTATCCATCATTATGATGTTGCGACTGTTGAAATTTTTGATCGGCAACGGCGGCTGTCGAAGAAACTGCACCGGCGTATGTCCGACCACATAGATCGCATCGCCCTCGTAGTGATCATAAAATTCTTCGCGCACCCACATGATCCGATCGGCGGGCTGAGTTTCGATCGGCGGATCGTGATCGATTTGCGCGTCGACGCCCGCATGACAAAATATATACTCTCGCCCGTCAATTGTCAATCGATGATACAGCGGCATGCGTCGAATCGTCTGCACGACCTTCAACGGCAACATCGGATCGGTTTTCATCGCCTCGCGCACGTCTTTGATCGTCCCGAGCCCGACGTTGAAAAATCGATCGGCGTATCGCCCCGCAATGCAGTCGAGCAGCGTCTGTTCGTGATTGCCGCGCAACGCGATCACATTGGGCTTGAGCGACTCGCGACCGATCCACTCGAGCGCCTTCAAACTCTCGGGACCGCGATCAATGTAATCGCCCAAAAAAATTATCAGATCGTCGTCGGTAAGTCGCAATCGATTGTATAAAGACAAAAAAGGAGTGAGGCAGCCGTGAATATCGCCGACCGCCATCACTCGCCTGTAAAATTTTTTCTCACTCATATTTTTTGATCCCGCGCTGTTGTTCTAACGGACGGTTTTTTGTGGGCGCCGCCGACGCTCCCGCCCACCGAGCGCGGCGCCTGAATTAGCCCGTGGTTCCCACCCGCGCCGGCGGCGCCCTTTTTTTCCATGTCCCAAAGGGCGACAGACAACGATGGACGGGCGAAAAATAATCTTTGCCCCGCGTCGGCGGCGCCCTTTTTTTCCATGTCCCAAAGGGCGACAGACAACGATGGACGGGCGAAAAATAATCTTTGCCCCGCGTCGGCGGCGCCCTTTTTTTCCATGTCCCAAAGGGCGACAGACAACGATGGACGGGC
>CALGGP010000375.1 GCA_937915885.1 uncultured Selenomonadales bacterium
AGCGCGGCGCTCAACCTTCAACGCGGCGCGCGACCTTCAGCGCGGCGCACGGTCTTCAGCGCGCGGCGTTCGACCTTCAGCGCGCGGCGCTCGACCTTCAGTGCGCGGTCGCACGACCTTCAGCGCGGCGTTCGACCTTCAGCGCGGCGCACGGTCTTCAGCGCGCGGCGCTCGACCTTCAACGCGGAGTGCCGTCCTTCAACGCGGGCGTTCATGCAAATAAGCGGGCGCCGCCGACGCGGGGTGGGAACCTCTACCTCTGTTGGGCGCCGCGCTCGGTGGGTGGGAGCGTCGGCGGCGCCCTATCATCGTCGCCCAAAAAAACCGTCCGTAGGATAAAAAGGGCAGGCGATTAGAATTTTTTATCAGTCTATCGAAAATCGCCGTCGAAGTCAAACGGCAGAAAATGTTTGCAGATTAAGCGGGTGTAATATAAAATAAGCGAATATTATTTTTGACGGAAGGGATTCGCACAAAAACGGAGGCGAAAATATTGATCAAAGTAATGGTGAGCGGCGCGCACGGGCGAATGGGCTTGACGGTGGTCGGAGCGGTGCTCGACGATCCCGAGCTTGAATTGGTCGGAGCGGTCGACGCGATCGGCGCGGACGACGTCGGAGAATTGATCGGACGAAAATCAATCGGCATCCCGATCGAAACCGATCTCGGACGCGCGCTCAACGCTCGAAAGCCCGACGTGATGGTCGACTTCACTCAACCGGCAGTCGTATTCGGCAACGTCATGACGGCGCTCGAGCATGGAGTGTCGCCTGTGGTGGGCACGACGGGATTATCGGACGAGGCGCTTGAAAAAATCCGCGCGGAATCGGTCAAACGGTCGACGCCGGCGTTCATCGCGCCGAATTTTGCGTTGGGAGCGGTGCTGATGATGAAGTTTGCGACGGAGGCGGCGAAATATTTTTCCGACGTGGAGATCATCGAGTTGCATCACGATAAAAAATTGGACGCGCCCTCGGGGACGGCGGCGTTGACGGCGAAAATGATAAACACCGTCCGAGCGGAGCATCGGCAGGGGCATCCGAACGAAGTAGAAAAAATTGATCGGGTGCGCGGCGGCGAAGTCGGCGGGATTCGAGTGCACAGCGTGAGATTGCCGGGGTTCGTGGCGCATCAGGAAGTAATTTTCGGGGGGCTCGGACAGACGCTGACGATCAGGCACGACTCGCTCAATCGGGAATCGTTTATGCCGGGCGTGATGTTGGCGTGCAAACGAGTGCGGTCGCTGACGGGCTTGACGGTCGGGCTCGACAAACTGCTCGACTGAAAAATTTTTGCCCGCCCACCCAAAAAGCAATGCGTAATGCGAAATGCGTAATTGGGGGTTCGGGGGCGACGGAGTGACGGAAAAAAATTTTTTCCCCACCCACCC
>CALGGP010000376.1 GCA_937915885.1 uncultured Selenomonadales bacterium
CCATCGACAGCTACGAATATTTTTGGAGTGTGCATGAGAGGGTGACGGACGCGCGGACGATGATAGCGATCCGCCAAAAGATGGATCGGATGACGGCGCTCGATTTGCGGCGATTCACGGGAGAATTTTATACGCCGGTATCGCATGCGCGGAAGGCGCTCGAGTATATAGGTCGAGTGGTGGGCGCGCAGTGGTGGACGACGGGCGAATATCGCTTGTGGGACATGGCGGCGGGCACCGGCAATTTGGAGTTTGCGTTGCCGAATGACGCGCTGCAATACTGTTATATCTCGACACTATTGAATGATGATGCGGCGTATTGTAAAAAGATTTATCCGTCGGCGACGGTTTTTCAGTATGATTATCTCAACGACGGCGAAGAAAAATTGCCGTCGAATCTCCGCGCGGATTTATCCAATCCCGCCGTCAAATGGATAGTGTTCATCAATCCTCCTTATGCCACCGCCAGTAACAATGAGCGCGATCCCAACAGAGTATATAAATTCAACGTGTCGATGACGGCGATACGAAAACTGATGACGGAGGAGGGAATGGGCGAAGTCAGTCGCGAACTGTTTAATCAGTTTTTCTATCGGATTAATAGGGAACTTGGCACGCGTCAAACGATCATCGGCGTGTTCTCAAAAATCAAATACATCAACGCGACGATCGATCAAAGGCTTCGTGATAAAGTCTTCGACTATAAGTTTGAGGGCGGCTTTATATTTTCATCGCGGGCTTTTCACGGAACGAAAGGGCTGTTTCCTGTCGGCTTTGCGATGTGGAACCTCACTCGGCACATTCCGTTGACGAATCAAACGATTGCCTTTGATGTATTTAATGATCAGCTCGATAAGATCGGCGAGAAAAAAATTTTATCGCTTCCGCGCGGAGCGCTACTCAATAAATGGATCGTTCGTCCGCCAACAACAAAAAAATTTCCGCCTTTCTCGAATGCGCTAAGTCGAACCGCCGGTGTTAAAGATGTTCGGGATCGGATTGCCGACGGATTTTTGGCATCCTTAATGTGCAACTGCAATGATCTCATGCATCAAAATAAAACGGCATTGTTCTCGGGACCGCTCATAAGTGCGGGGGCGTTGTCGGTAACGGCTGATAACTTTGAAAAGGCAATGGTCGTGCATGCCGTCCGCCGACTCCCGAAAGCTACTTGGCTCAATGACAAAGATCAATTCCTCCGCCCGACGAAAAAACTGCCGACGGAATTTGTCAATGATTGCGTAGTGTGGTCGCTGTTCGCTCCATCAAACAACACGACGGCGTTGAAAGACGTCGAGTACGAAGGCGAGATTTATCAGATCAAAAATAATTTATATCCGTGGACGATCGAAGAAATAAGAGATTGGGGCATCGAAGGTGACGAAGATCGATTTGCGGCAAAATGGTTGAAGGCGGCTTCATTGTCGACGGAGGCGCGCGCGGTGCTCGAGGCGGCGAAAAAAATTTATCGCCTGTTTTACTCTCTGCTCGAGGAGCTCGATCGAAGAAAGTTTAAGATCGAAACGTGGGATGCGGGGCGCTATCAAGTGTTCGGGGCGTTGAAGGACGCCAATCTCCTCGATGATCAAACCTTCCGCGCGGAGTTCGATCGATTGGGCAAAAAAATTTTGCCGCAGATTTATTCGTTCGGCTTCCTCCGCGACGAGGTGACTTATTTTGATTAAAAATATATTGCAGGCGTTGTCGGCTTGCGAGACGGAGGAAGAAATCAAATTCAATTTCATTCGGTTCTTTCAATCGAAACTGCCGCGCACTTTTAAATTCGACAGCCGAAAAAATATTGACTTCTACACTCCGCAGATTTTATTCGAGTTTAAGTTTGACGGCGGCTTAAATGATATTGGGCGCCGCGCCCGTGCCTTTGCGCAATCGTTGTATTATATCCGACGGTTGAAGTACGGCAGCGATTCTCGAGTGCCGAGCCGCTTGATAGCCGTCGTCGACAAAAAATCCGCCGCAATCATTCCCGCCGACGACCTCTCGAGCTACTACGTTCACTCCGCGCGGAGCGATCAATACGATTGGGATTTGGCGCCGTCAACGCCTTGTAAAAAATTAATCGCCGCGCTGATTGATGAGCCCGTCATTCAAACCTGCCGCGTTTATAATTTTGCCGATCGTCAAGACGCCGACGAGTTTGTTTCGCTCGTAAAAATAATTTACCTCCGCGAGACGAACATAGTTGCCGTCAAGAAAAATATCAACGAGGATAATTTTTATGAAGTGTTCGAGCATTGGAGTAAAATTTTCGGCGAGAGTGTCGAGAACAGTCATAAGATAGCGGAGTATTTTTTGACGGACGTTGAGAGCGGAAAGAGCGCTCGATTCGGGCTGCGCCGAGTGAAATTTGAGTTGAGCGACGGCTCGAAAGAAGAAAAAGTGATGCCCATCGACAGCTACGAATATTTTTGGAGTGTGCATGAGAGGGTGACGGACGCGCGAACGATGATAGCGATCCGACAAAAGATGGATCGAATGACGGCGCTCGATTTACGGCGATTCACGGGAGAATTTTATACGCCGATCGCTCACGCGCGGAAGGCGCTCGAATATATAGGACGAGTGGTGGGCGCGCAGTGGTGGACGACGGGCGAATATCGACTGTGGGATATGGCGGCAGGGACGGGCAATCTCGAGTTTGCGTTGCCGAATGAGGCGCTGCAATACTGTTACATCTCGACGCTGTTGAATGACGACGCGGCGTATTGCAAAAGAATTTATCCGTCGGCGACTGTCTTTCAATACGATTATCTAAACGATGGCGAAGAAAAATTGCCGTCGAATCTCCGCGCGGATTTATCCGATCCCGCCGTCAAATGGATAGTGTTCATCAATCCGCCGTATGCCACGTCCGCCAACTTCGAGCGCGGCTCCGATAGGGTCAATAAAAATTCTGTGTCGATGACAGCGATCCGAAAACTGATGCTCGACGAGGACATGGGATTTACAAGCCGCGAACTTTCGTCGCAGTTCTTTTATCGGATCGATCGGGAGCTCGGCAAGCGTCAGACACTTCTCGCCGTATTCTCGAAAATAAAATACATAAACGCGCCGTATGATCAGCGGCTCCGTGATCGCTTCTTCGATTATAAATTTGAGGGCGGCTTTGTATTTCCGTCGGAGTCATTTCAAGGAACGAAGGGGCAATTCCCTGTCGGTTTTGCGATGTGGAACCTCACTCGGCACATTCCGTTGACGGAGCAAAATCTCATCTTTGATGTGATCAACGATCAACTCAATAAGATTGCCACGAAAAAAATTATATCGGCGCCGCGCGAAGGACTTCTCAACGAATGGATTAAACGTCCGCGCCCCACAAAAAAATTTCCGCCAATGTCGAGCGCATTGAAGATCGGAGCTCACAATAAAGATCGAAGGGATCGCATCGCCGACGGCTTTATTGCGTCGTTTATGGTGGTGAGCAACGACTTCGTTCATCAGAATTATACGGCATTGTTGTCGGGACCGTATGTAAGCACGGGCTCATTTTCGATAACGCCGTCAAATTTCGAGCAGTGCATGGTCGTGCATGCCGTCCGTCGACTTCCGAAGGCGACATGGCTAAACGATCGGGATCAATTCCTCCGCCCGTCAAAAAAATTGCCGACGGAGTTTGTCAATGATTGCGTCGTGTGGTCGTTGTTCGCTCCATCAAACAACACGACGGCGTTGAAAGATGTCGAGTACGAGGGCGAGATTTATCAGATCAAAAATAATTTATATCCTTGGACGGTCGAAGAGATAAAAGATTGGGGCGTCGAGGGCGACGAGGATCGATTTGCGGCAAAATGGTTGAAGGCGGCTTCATTGTCGACGGAGGCGCGCGCGGTGCTCGAGGCGGCGAAAAAAATTTATCGCCTGTTTTACTCTCTGCTCGAGGAGCTCGATCGAAGAAAGTTTAAGATCGAGACGTGGGACGCGGGACGCTATCAAATTTTCGGGGCGTTGAAGGACGCCAATCTCCTCGACGATGAAATTTTCCGCGCGGAGTTCGATCGATTGGGAGAAAAAATTCTGCCCCAAATTTATTCGCTCGGCTTCCTCCGCGACGAGGTGACTTACTTCGATTGACAGTCGACGGCGAAACAGATAAAATTATGTCTCGAAATGGAGGCGGCATTATGACCGAACAAGATGTAAAAAATATTTTGATCGAGACCGGCGCGATTATGGACGGGCATTTTCTGTTGACGAGCGGACTGCACAGCCCGCATTACGTCGAGAAATTTAACGTCCTGCAACATCCGAAATATACCGAGCAACTCTGTCGAGCGATGGCGGAGAAATTTGTCGACGCCAACATTGAGACCGTTGTCGGACCCGTGACCGGCGGAATTATTCTTGCGCACGAGACCGCCAAGGCGCTCAACGCTCGCGCCATCTTCACCGAGCGCGTCGACGGCAAAATGACTTTTCGTCGCGGCTTCAATCTCCACGACGGCGAACGCGTTCTCATCGTCGAGGACATCGTGACGACGGGCGGCTCGATTAAAGAAGTCATCGAAGTCGTCAAAGCCTTCGGCGGAGTGCCCGTCGCCGTCAGCATGCTCGTCGATCGCTCGGGCGGTAAAGTAAATTTCGGCGACGTGCCCTCGACCGCGCTCCTCCATATGAACGTCGAAACTTATACCCCCGAAGTTTGTCCGCTGTGCAAAAAAAATATTCCGATCACCAAGCGCGGCTCAACCGGCAAAAAATAATTTTTCCCACCCGTTTTTTCGACGGTTCCGAGGGGCAACGGAGTGACGGAAAAAATTTTTTTCATCCCACCCGCCCACCCATGAAAAAAATTTTTTCCAAAAAAGGTGCCGCCGAAGGTGCCGCCGAAGGTGCCGCCGAAGGCGCCGCCGAAATTTTATCACCCGCCCTTTAAAAGTTTCACTTTCATGGAAAAAGAAGGCGCCGCCGGCGCGGGTGGGCATGCTATCCTCGGTTGGGCGCCGACATTCGTGGGTGGGAGCGGCGGCGGCGCCCCATAAACCGTCGCCCCATCAAAAATTTTTTATCGGAGTGAACATGATTTGAGTATAGAAATTCCGTCCGAAGTACTTCAAAAAGTTTCAAAGCCCGCGCGCTACACCGGCGGCGAGTTCAACGCCGTCATCAAAGATCATTCGACGGTCGAGTGCACCTTTGCGTTGGCGTTGCCCGACGTCTACGAGGTCGGCATGTCCAATTTGGGGTTGGCGATTCTTTACAACATCTTAAATCTCCGCGCGGATTGCGCCGCCGAGCGCGTCTACGCTCCGTGGCTCGACATGGAAGAAGAAATGCGCGCCCGAGCGATCCCGCTGTTTTCTCTCGAGACGAAGACGCCGCTCAAGGCGTTTGACTTCTTCGGATTCTCGTTGCAATACGAAATGATTTTTACCAACGTCCTGAACATGCTCGCTCTTGCCGACATTCCGATCCGTTCGATTGATCGTTCCGACGACGATCCGATTGTGATTGGCGGCGGACCGTGCGTTTATAATGTTGAGCCCGTTGCGGATTTTTTTGATTGCTTTGTGGTGGGCGAGGGCGAAGAAATTTTGAGTGAGATTGTCGACGCGATGATCGATTGGAAGCGCGACGGTGGACGCGGCGGACGACGAGAATTTTTGCGACGGCTTTTAAAAATCGACGGCGTTTATGTGCCGATGTTTTATGAGCCGCTTTACGTCGACGGAAATTTTGTCGGCTTGAATGTGGTCGACGACTCCGCGCGGAGGATAATTCATAAGCGCGTCGTGCGAGATATGGATATGGTTCCGAGCGTTGAGCGTCCGATCGTCCCGTACCTTGACGTCGTCCACAATCGGATCATGTTAGAATTATTTAGAGGCTGCACTCGGGGCTGCCGATTCTGTCAAGCGGGCATGAGCTATCGACCGGCGCGGGAACGATCGGAGGAAAATTTACGGTCGATGGCGCGGCGGCTGGTCGACGCGTCGGGCTACGACGAGATATCGCTGACTTCGCTGTCGTCGGCTGATTACTCATGTCTTCAACGGTTGGTCGACGATCTGATGTCGGATTTTCGAGACGAGCGCGTGAGTTTTTCCTTGCCGTCGCTTCGGATCGACAGCTTTTCGATCGAGCTGGCGCATCGCCTTCAACAGGTGCGCAAATCGGGCTTGACGTTCGCGCCCGAGGCGGGCACGCAACGGTTGCGCGACGTGATCAATAAGGGCGTGACGGAAGAAAATTTATTGACGGCGTGCGGGGCGGCTTTCGACAAAGGTTGGCAGGCGGTAAAATTATATTTTATGATGGGCTTGCCGACGGAGACGGACGAAGACATCATCGGCATCGCTCAACTGGCTAAAAAAGTCGTCGACCTTTACGTATCGATCAAAGGCAAGCGCGGCGTCCGAGTGACGGTAAGCGTGTCGTGTTTCGTGCCCAAGCCTTGGACGCCGTTTCAATGGTTCCCGCAGGTTTCGATTGAAGAATTTCGTCGTCGGCAGCAGCTGTTGAAGGATCACATACGCGATCGGGCGATCGTATTCAATTATCATGACGCGGAGTTGTCGTCGCTCGAGGGAGTGTTGGCGCGCGGCGATCGACGATTGAGTGATGTGATCGAGGCGGCGTGGCGGCTTGGAGCGAAATTCGACGGCTGGTCGGATCACTTTGATGTGGCGAAATGGAACGCGGCGTTCGAGCAATGCGGGATTGATCGGAAATATTATAATGAGTGCGGTCGAGATTTTTATGATGCCTTGCCGTGGGATCACACGTCGCCGGGCCTTCGGAAAAATTTTTTAATCGACGAGTGGGCGCGCGCTCTCGACGGAGTGTTGACGCCCGATTGTCGACGGACTCACTGTCAAAATTGCGGCGTGTGTCCGACATTGGGCGTCGGAGTGATCGATCATTTTTCCGATCGGGAGCGCTCGACGGTTAAGAATAAAAAAATGCCGACGGTGTTGTCGACGGAAAAAAATTATATATATCGGGCGAAGATGCGAAAGGGCGCGGAGATCGCAATCCTGTCGCATTTGGATTACGTAGGCGTGTATCGACGGGCGCTGATCCGCTCGAAGTTGCCGGCGGCGTACTCGCAGGGATTCAATCCGCACATGAAATTGTCGTTGGCGTCGGCGCTGGCGGTGGGCACGACGAGCGACGCGGAGTATATGGATTTCGAGCTGACGGAGCGGCTCGACGCGGCGTCGGTAATGGATCGGATCAACGCTCAACTTCCGCGCGGAGCGGAGATCGTCCGATTGAAACGATTGACGGGAAAAACGACGGCGTTAATGGCGTTGGCGGACGCGTCGAAATTTGAGATGACGGTGCCGTTGACGGTCGACGAAGAAGCGATCGGTCGGGCGATAGAAAAATTCAACGGCGCGGCGTCGGTGATGTTGACGCGTGTCACTCCGAAGAAGACGCGGGAGATCGATCTGAAAAAATTTATATTGTCGCCGCTCGAATGGACGATTGACGGCGGTCGATTGCGTTTGACGGTAGAGATCAAAATATCGACGGCGGGTAGCGTGAAACCGATCGAAGTGTTGAAGGCGCTCGGGATAGAAGGAGGCGACGTTCACATACATCGACTGACGTTGACCTCGGACGGTCGCGATCTCTTCGACATATAAAATCCCTTCGGGGTTCGGAAAAAAATAATTTCTCCCGCCCAGATCGGAA
>CALGGP010000377.1 GCA_937915885.1 uncultured Selenomonadales bacterium
GGGTGGGTGGGAAATAAAATCCATTATCCCGCGCCGTCGCTCCCGCCCTCGAAAGGCGCGGCGCCCGATTGATCCCGCATTGTCCACCCCGCGCCGAAGGCGCCAAAATTTGGGCGGGCGGCGGGAATTTTTATTTTGAATGCAGTAAATTTATATTTGAAAGGAGGTATTAGACATGCTAAAATTAAATATACGACACCAACTGCCGCAGATCGGTCTTCGCATTCAACACTCCCGCGTCGAGCAGGCGCACGACGAGCCCGCCGTTATTCGCGGTCACACCGAACAGGCTCAGTCTCGAAAGTGGATCACCCAGCCGCGCATCGACATTCACAGCTATCAAAGTCGTCACGCCTACGGCAACTCCAATATGAGCGACTTCACCCGCGAGAACGGTCAAAAGGGCATCAGCGATGTGCAGGCGGCTATCTCCGCGCACGCGCAAGAGTCCTGGTCGATGATCAATAACGCGTCGAAGCCCGGCAATTACGTCGCCAACCGCGCGGAGCAACAACGTCAAGCCGACATCATGCAACAGCGTTATCTCGTCGCAATCGGCATCCCCGATCCGACCACCACCCTCGAGCGGCGCTCCGAGCTCACGGGCGATATCCAAGTTGCCGAGACCGAGCTCGATATCGATGTGCCGCCCGAGCCGACGGTCGAGATCACCACCGGCAGCGTCGAGACCTATCTGCAAAACAAAGGTTTTCTCAGGCAGTGGACCACACAAGATCGTTTCGACATCTACGCTTAGCTTAAAAGAATTGGAGGCAAGGTCATATGAGGAAAATCAACACCATGCGATTCGGCGAAATCGAAGTCGGCGAAGACAAAATCGTGCACTTTAAACGCGGCATTCCCGCTTTCGAGGACGAGCACGAATTTGTGATCATTCCCTATGACGAGGAAAGTCCTTACTACTTCATGCAATCGCTTAAATCACCGGAGCTGGCTTTCCTGATCACCACGCCTTTCATATTCTTCCCCGAGTACTCGATCGAGGTCGACGACGAGACGATGGACGAGCTAAATATCGGCGACTCCGAACACGTCTTGCTCTACTCGATCATCACAATCCCCAACGGCAGCATTCGTTATATGACGGCGAACCTGCTCGCGCCGCTCGTAGTCAACACGGAAAATATGCAGGCAAAACAACTGGTAATGGAGAAAACGCGCTACACGACGAAGCATCGGCTGTTTCCCGACAAGGGGGCGGAATAAATGTTGGTATTGACGCGAAAGCCGCGACAGCAGATCATGATTGGAGACAACATCGTGATCAATGTGGTCGAGGTGCAGGGAGAAAACGTTCGGATCGCAATCGAGGCGCCGAGGGAAATAAAAATATATCGCGGCGAAATTTATCGCGCGATCCAGGAGGAAAACCGCAGAGCGGCTCAACAGATCGGCAAGCTCGACTTGAGCAATGCTCTGCCGTTGAATAATTAAAACTGTCATGACTTCGGGGCGTCCCTAAAACCGCCGCTTTGGGATGGCAGTAATTCATGGAGGAGTGATTATCAATGGTGGGGAAATTACAGGACGTATTGACGGCAGCCGTCGTGATCAACTCGGCGGATCAAGTCAAAACCGGCAGCAGGGTTCCGAAGGCAGACGCAATTTCCGCCGAGCGCCCGAGAGTGGTGATGGCGACGGAGCCGCCGAAGGTGCAGAAGACGGAGGCGCTCGACAATCTGTTTGAGCGCGATGACGAGTACAAGCCGTTTGAAGAAGGCTCGCGTCTGGAGCCGGGCACTCTCGACGAGGAGACGGTCTCACTCATGACGCAGACGTTCAACGAGCTGATGAGCAAAATCAATTGCAATTTGGAGTTCAAGTACAACAAAGAAGTCAATCTGATGACGATCAAGATGGTCGACAAGCGGACGAACGAAGTGATAAAAGAAGTGCCGCCGGAAGAAATGATCGAGAACATGGTGCGCGCAAAGGATTGGCTCGGCGCCTTCATCGACAAAAGCATGTGATCGGCTCCGCGCGGAGTGACGATTAAGAGGGCGCCGCCGACGCCCCCGCCCCTCGAGTGCGGCGCCCAAATGAGAACAGAGGTTCCCACCCGCGCCGGCGGCGCCCCGCACGAACGCAGCGCTCAACAAGGATCATGATTTCCGTCCGAGTCGGCGGCAGTCGTATTAATGCTTTATAAGAACGCGGCGCTCAACAAGGATCGTGGTTTTCACTCGTGTCGGCGGCGCCCCGCACTGCTGCTTTATAAGAGCGCGGCGCTCAACGGAGCCTGCAGGGATCATCAACGTCGGCGTCGCCTGCATTACTGTTTTATAAGGGTGGGCGGGCGGGATCAATTTTGGGAGGCAAAACTATGTATGCGATTGCGTTCGCTCTGAAGATTGACGATCTCAAGCGCGAATACGGCACGCCTTACAACGGCGCCTATGATGAGATTCGTCAGGAACTCGAGGCGATCGGGTTCGAGTGGACGCAGGGCAGCGTCTATATCAGCAACAGCAATAAGGACAATCTGACCGTCGTCTACAAAGCCATCAATCGGCTCAGCAGTATCAATTGGTTCAAAAAAAGTGTCCGCGATATCCGCGCATTCAAGGTCGAGGATTGGTCGGATTTCACCGAGATTGTAAAAGGATAACGTTCAGGGGCGGGCGGGAGGGCGTTCATTTT
>CALGGP010000378.1 GCA_937915885.1 uncultured Selenomonadales bacterium
GCCCCGTCCCGCGTTGGCGGCGCACGTCCCAAGTCGGCGGCGCCCCGTCCCAAGTCGGCGGCGC
This sequence comes from uncultured Selenomonadales bacterium, assembly GCA_937915885.1. Lineage (GTDB taxonomy): Bacteria > Bacillota > Negativicutes > Selenomonadales > Selenomonadaceae > Quinella. Next base: position 65 of record CALGGP010000378.1, read on the forward strand.
ACGTCACTCCCTAGGATCGGCGAAACAAACCGTCGCCTTCAACAGTTCGGGGGGCGTCGTCGACGCGGGTGGGCAGTACTTCCTCTGTCGGGCGCCGTCGTTCGGGGGCGGGAGCGTCGACGGCGCCCCATTAATCGTCGCCGCACCTTCCGCCGCCACCGTCCCTCCATTTCGCATTACGCATTACGCATTATGAATTGTCATTTAATCCGCTTGTTGTCCATGTAGAAGTGCTTCGCGCTCACGTTGTACTCCGCCGCCGCACGCTCTACCTCCGCTTGCTCTAACATTTCCTCTAACGTGCTCGAGAATTGCGGGTTGTCTCGCGACGCTACCAACGATTTGTATTGCTCGTCCGCCGCCAGATACGCCTCCGCACTCGCATACGACCCATATTTTTGCTCCAGCGCGTAGCCGTTCGTCGTCGCCAAGTACGCGTCCGCGCTCGCATAGTTCGAGTACTTGTTCATCAATTGCCCCTGCCGCGTCGTCAACATGTACGCGTCAAGATCATCGTACCCCACAAATTTTTGATAATCGGGCTCCGTCACCAGCGTCCGCGCGTTGAGCAGCCAGTAGTCATTCGCACTCTCGCAGCCCGCATACTTCGCCTCGTATGTCGCCAGCTTCTTCATCTGATTCCGCGTCAACGGCTTGTTGTTCGCAGGATCTGCCGCATACGCGTCCGCCTTCGCACGATAACTCTCCATCGTCGAATACTCCGTTTCAAGCTGATTCCGTATCCGCGCCGTGTCGTCCAGATACTCCGTAAATTCCTCGTCCGTCTGATTCCGATAGTCGTTGTAGCCGTCCTTGATGCTCTCATACTCCGCGTATTCCGACGCCGTCTCTGTCTTCAGCTTCGCGTAGTTCTCTTTGCCGGATTCATACGTCGCATATTCTTCGTTGATCTTCGTCTCGTAATCCGTTACCGCCGTACGCAACTTCACTACGTATTCGCCCTCGTAGTCTGCCGTCGGCGCGATTATCCCTTGGTCAACCCATTGATGAATCAGCTCCGACGTGTCTGCTACCGTCGCTCCTGATTGATACGTCGAGTTTTGCGCTATCTTCCCGTTCATCCCGGTCTTCGTCAGATACGCTTCGCCCTCTTCGCTCTTGATTCGTCCGACGTTCAACGTCCCATTGTACGGGCTCGCCACATAGATATCGCCCTTCGCATTCACTTCGACCGCGTTCGATGCGTCAAGACGGATCGGCGTCGTCCTGTCGTTGCCCACGCCCGCGTTCTCGCTCTCGAGCACTATCGTCTTGCCCGTCGCTCCGTTCATCCCGCGGATTTGTCCCGTCGCTTTCACCGTCACGTTGCCGCGCGTCCCGTCCGACGACGCACTCTTGACCCCCTCACCGCCTAAGAAAATATCGCCCGGCATCGCGTGCCCGTCCGTCGTTCCGCCGACCACATTGATATCTATATCGCCGCCGCCCGTCGATTGCACGTCTACCGTTATCTCGTCTACATATTCGCCGCTGTCGAGCTTATGACCCATCGTCTCTATGTTAATGCCGCCGATCGCATCCCGCGCTCTCATAAACGCGCTGCCCAGTTTCAGCGTCGTCCCGTCAAGCTGCCTGATGCTCCCTCGATTGCTGTACATCGTCAACGGCGTCAACGCATCGCTCATCTCCAGATCGCCCATCATGTAGACGCTTCCGTTCGATGTGATCGACGTCGGTCCTTGACGCCGTCCCAAAAAGCCTACCGTTATCGGCTTCGACGCGTTGATGTCAAAGTTGTATGATTGCTTGCTTCCCGTTATGTACTTCCAATCCATGGTGAACGTGTATTTGTTGACGATAATGTACGATTTTACCTTCGTGTCTTTCGCTATCAAGATCGGACCCGTGCGGCTCGTTTGTACCGATTCCGCTTTCAGGTTCATGTTGTCGTCCGTCGACCCGTCCGCCGTCAAATAGCCGCCCGTGTCCAATTCGCTCGAGCCGCTCGACGTCCGAGGCGTGCTGTCCTTCTCCCAACTCTCGACCTTGTCACGCTCCGCTCCGTGGATTATCGCTCCAAACAGATAGTCCGTAAACAGGATGCCCCAGCCGTCCTCTTCGTGATGGTAGACTTGCTCCGTCGTCGTCGCTTCGCCCGCCGTCCAATTGTAGCGCAAGCCCACCGCAGGTTCATACGTCGCCGTGTAATACGTGCCCGTCTCGGGATTCAACTCGTTCAGATTGTTCTCCGTCACTTGCACCGTGTCATATAACATCCCGTCCGAGAAGTGCTCCTTCAACATTTGACCGTAGTTGGCGATCACTCGCGTCTGCCCCGGCGTGTACTCCGTCCACGTGTCCTTCGCCGTGTCCACTATCGTGATCTTCGCTTCGCGGTTGTTATTCACTATCTTGCCCGTCTCGATCGGCAGGTCCGTGTTGTTATTGATGTTGATCGTCGCGTATCCGTTCGCCGCATATATTTTCCCGCTCCCCGTCGAGGCGATCCGACCGCTCAAATAAATTTTGCCGCCGCCCGTCTCGAGGTTCTCCATCACCAGTTTGTTTTCGTTCGTGTCATAGTACACAGGCAACTCGTAGTCGTAATAACCCTTCGTGCTGTCATACTTCGCGCCCGCATTATTGACTGCATATCGACCGCTCGAATCTTTCATGCGCTGGTCGAGCGCCGCCGTGTCGTTCGACGCCAGCTCCGATTTGAGCCCTTCTATATCCGCGTCGTTCACCGTCGTCCGATACGTCTCATAGCCCGCTTGCAACACCCCGTTTATGTTGATGTCGAGCGCCGCAAGGTAGATGTTATTGCCCGCTATACGTCCGTTGCCAACGTCGCCGCCTTCTACCGCATTCTCTTTCACCACATACGTCTTCGTGTCTTTCGACGTCATTTTGTCAAGCGCATTCCGCGCCGTGTTTTGCGCAGGAATCGCATCCGCGCGCAGGATGTATTCGGGCGTCCCGCCTACATTCACAAGACCTTCGACAAACCCCTGATTGATCGTCCCGTTCGCTTCGATGTAGATGTTCTTCGCATTGATGTTCGCGCGGTTCGCTGAACTCGTGATGTTCCCGTCCGAATCACGCTCGTAGTCGCTCGAGATGTCGATGTCCCCGCGCGTGTTCGTCACCCGCACATCGCCATTCACATTGTCGATGCTTCCCATCAGTCGAAGGTCGGGGCGCGGATCGTACGTGCCAGTTTGGCTCGTGTCCTCTTTCGAGACCAAATTGACTGTCGCCGTGTCGGGATTGTTATAAATCGTGATGTTCCCCGCGCCAGACAACATCGCCGTGTTCAGGTTCAGCGTCGATGCCATTCCCGCATCGCCCGCCAGCACAGGGTGCCCTTGCAGATTCACGTTGCCGCTTTCGCCGCCCAACCGTATATTATTCACTCGCAGGTATGCATTCGACGTGTTTGTTATGTTCAGATTCGGCGCGCCCTTCGCCGTCAACGTGCCCGTCCCTTGCACATTCAACGTGTTCAGATTGATGTTGCCGCCCGCCAACGAGATATCGCCCAGCTCCACAAAACGCACGTCCACGCCGCCCGTCAGCACCGTCTTGTTGTCGGCGTTGCCTTCGCTCACTACCAAGCCCAATTCGCGCATCTTCTCTTCAACGCGTTCGATCTCCGCAAGGAAGCCCGCTACCGCCGCCGTCGTATCCGCACTCCCGTCAGAGCCCGTCGTGTATTGATTGACCAGATCGATCAGATTCGCCCGACGCGTCGCCAGCTCGTTTGCATAGTCGATCGTACCTTCCGCATATTCAACGTCGATGTCCGATGTCACCTTCAGCGTGCCGCTGTTCGTCGTCCCCGCGATATAATACTCGTCGGGAATGACTTGCCCGCTTATGTTGATCGCTACGTCCTTCGTCGCGTTGCCCGCCGTGATCGCGCCCGTCACATTCACGTAGTTGTTACGCGTCACCGCGTCGCTCGACGTCAGGTTCGTCGCGTACGTCCCTTTCTCCGCCGTTCCTTGCGCGTTGCTCAGATCGGGGACGCCCGTTCCGGTGAATTTCTCCAGATTCGAGTATTTTCCCGTCCGACTGCTGTAGAGCACCTCGAATTTCCCGCCGTCCGCGCGGAGGTTCGCATCGTGCCCGCTCGTCATCGTTCCGCTTACATCTATCACATTCCGCTCGTCGAGCTTATACTCCGCATTCGGCGTGCTTATCTGCAACAGCGTGTAGTTGTTCGATTCCGTTACCGTCTTGATGTATATCTGCCGCGCCGCGTCGTCGAAGAACGCATCTTTCGACCCGCCCGATTCAAAGTCGAAGTTGCCGCCCGTCGTCAGCTCGCCCTTCACATCTATCTCGTTCGTCCGATTCAAATTGTTCTTCGTCTTGTTCACCAGCACCGCCATCAACCCGCCGTTCGTCCCCGCCGACGCGCTGTCTATGTTGAGCAGGTCGGTCGCCTTCACGGTGAAATCGCTCTCGCCCGTCGACGTCAACTTCGCATCCTTCCCAAAATTCACCTTGTTCGTCGTCGTCACCGTCGTATCCGCGTATGCTCCAACACCATTGACGAGCCCGCCGCCCGCCGCGTTGATCTTATTCATTACGTTGCCGTCCGACTTCGCCGTGTACGTTTGCGCCCCCGTCGTCGTGATCGTCGCCCCCGCGTTCACGTCTGTTGTCGCCTTCTTATCTATCACCACGTCCGACGTAAGATGATCGCCCGTCAGCGCTCCCCCGTAATAATCCGCCAGCTGGTAGCTCTCTTCGCCCTTGTAACCGTCCGTCTTAAACTTGTTCAGCGCATTCATCTCGATCGAGCTCGCATTGATCGACGCGTTCTCGCCTACCGTCGTGCTCGTCGTTCCGCTTATGTTCGCGTCCGCATACACCCCCGCGCCTCCTGCCAAGCCCCCGTGCCCTTGTCGCACGTAGCCTCGCAACGTGTCATCCGATGTCGCATTGAGCGCCACCGCTCCGCCGACGTTCCAATTTCCTCCGACTTTCGCCGTCACATCTATATCGCCCGTCACGTCCGTCGTCGATTGCGATGCGATATCCAACAGTCCGCCCGTGCCGCCCGTCGCCTTCAAATCGCTCACATTCTTATTCGTCGCCGTCACCGTCAGACTGTTCACATCGTTCTCGATCGTCGGATCCGAACCGATCTCCGCATACACTTTGTCCGTCGCTTTAATCCGCGACTTGTCTCGTCCGCTCGACGCCGCCACTCCGATCGCAAACCCGTTCGCATACGCATCCCGATTAATCTGCGACACACTTTCCACCGTGACCGACGGGCTGTTTCTATACGTTTGACTGCCCACCTTCACGCTCGTCGTCGTCTCCGTCAAGATGTCCGCTATGCTCGGCGCCGTGTCCACCGATAAGCCTCCACCGTTCACTGAGAACATCTCCGCCTGCGCATTTTTCCGATCCGTCGAGCCCGTCGTCGCCTTGTAATGCACTCCCGCCGCGTCGAACGTGTTGCCCGCCGCTACCGCGACCTCCGCTCCTCCTTTCAGCTCCGACGTCGCGTCCACATGCGAAAATCCCGCTGCCTGTACCGCTATTTTCGGCGAATACGCCTTCATCAGCGGATCGCTCTCCGCCTCCACATTGATCGAGATCGCTTCAAACCGATTGCTCGCGTCCGTCACCAGCACCGTCGCCTTGTTCGCGTCTCGCGCCGTTGCAAACGTATTCGCTATCGTTGCTCCGCCGCCTCCGCCGCTGTCTATCTGCACATCCGCTTCGCCCGCGCTTCGCGCCTTCAACGTCAGCACGCCCGACGACTTCAATTCGCTGTTGATTGCTCCGTTCGGCGCATCTTTTTCGACCGTCACCGTCGTCGCTCCTTCGTTGTAGCTTCGACCTGTCACCACCGGCACGCCCAACAGCGCCACGTCCAAGCCAAGGTTGTGCACGTCCGTCTTGCTGTCGTCGACCGCCGTGATGTTCATCGCGCCGTTCGTCGACTTCACGTTACTGCCTTTGACGTTGACTGCCGTATCGCCCTTCAGATACACCGCGTTGTAGCCCACGCCCACGCCCAGTCCGCCGACTCCGACCTCGTACACGTCCGTATCGATGCCCTTGCCCGTCTGCGTTTGCGTCGACACGATATCGACCGTGCCGCCCGTGATGTCCGACGTCGTCAACTGCGTCTTCGTCCGATGATTCAAGTTCATTATCGTGTCGCCGACCGCTACTTTCCCGATTCCCAACGACCCCGTCCCGTTCGTCACGTCCGCGTCGTTTTGCTCCGTCGAGTTTATCTTCAGCGCCCCGCCTGCCGTCAACGTCGAGCCTGCTACGTTCGTCAACACGCCCTCCGATTCCACCGCCGCCGTCGTTACCTTCAACGCCTCCGTCGTGTTTCGATACGACGCCTTATCCGCTGTGCTCATTCCGCGCACGTCATCGGGATTGAACCGATCCTCATTCGCCTTTTCAAAGTGCCCTTCTATCAAATTCCGCGTGATTGCGCTGTCGAGATCGCCTATGTTCGAGTTCACCGTCGTCGTCATCACGTTTACGCCCGCGCCCACCGCGCCGAGCCCCGCCGCCACCAGTATACCTTCGAAGTTACGCGTCTCTTTCGTGTCCACCGTCAACGCGTCGGACGCCTCCAGCGTCGACCCCGTTATGTTCGCGTTGGTCGTGTTATTGATCGTGTTGACATTGACCACCGCTCCGATCCCCGCCAGCGTTCCGAACGAGCCCGCGCCTCCGTCCACCTCGACCTTCACATTGTCGCTCGTGTTGACGGCTATCGTCCCCGCCTTGACGGTGCTGTTGTCGATCGTGCCCTTCGTCGTCGTCTCCATGTTGTTGACCGCTATATCTCCTGCCACGCCCGCGCTCAACAGTGCTATCGCCCCGCCTATCGAATACAGGTCGTTATTTATTCTGCTGCTGTTGACTGTGTTTATCGTCGCCGTCGAGCTGTCGGAGCCGAGCAGTTTGGCGCCCGTGATCTCGTTCGTCACCGTCGCCTTATCCTTCGTGATCGCAATGCCCGTGTTCAGCGACCCGCCCGCGCTTCCGCCCGTCTGCGGGTTGAAGTCATACGCGATCGACACGCCCGCCGCCACGTTCAGCAGAATGGACGCAATCGTCGCCATGCCCTGCCGGAACAGCGACGGAAGCCCGTTCTTAATGATTTTTGCATACGTTTCGCCCTGCCGCGCTACGTGTTTGAGTGAAAGTTCCGTCGTAGATTTTTTGCGCACAAAGACCGAAAGCAAAATGCTAAAACTGACGCACTGACTCACCAGCGTTGCAATCGCCGCGCCGCTGATTCCCCAGCCCAGCACAAAAATAAAGACCGGGTCAAGCGCAATGTTCAAAAGCCCGCCAATCGTCAGGCCCACCATAGAGAACGCGGCTTTTCCTTGGAAGCGCAACTGGTTGTTCATCACAAACGAGGTGCACATAAACGGAACGCCAATCAGAATGTAGCGCGCGTAGTCCTGTGCGTACGGCAAAATCGTGGGCGTTGCGCCCAAATGCACAATCAGCGGCTTCTGGAACGCAAGTCCCACCACGGCAAGCGCCGTACCCATCGTAAAGGCAAAGAAAATCGCCGACGAGCAGTAGCGGTTTGCCGTATCGTAGTCCTGTGCTCCCAGCGCGCGCGACGTCAGACTCCCTGACCCCATGCCAATCGTAAAGCCCAGTGCCTGAATAATCGTCATGATTGAAAAATTAATGCCCACCGCGCCGCTTGCGCTCGTTCCCAACTGCGACACAAAAAACGTGTCCGCCATGTTGTAGATTGCGGTAATCATCATGCTGATAATCGTGGGAACCGCCATGCGCACAATCAGCCGTCCCACGGGGGCGGTCGTCATGCGCATAACCATTGCATCCTGATTTTTTGCGATGGTGCTGTAGCCGAGTCGAATTTTTTGGTGTAAATTCTTTTTTCTCTGCTTAATTTACTATA
>CALGGP010000379.1 GCA_937915885.1 uncultured Selenomonadales bacterium
CCTTTGATAACTTCGTTATCGATAAAAAGGGCGGGGCGCCGCCGACGCGGGGCGGGTGTCACTCGGTGAATCGGGCGCCGTCGTTGCGAGCCGGGCAGTCAGTCGGAAAAAGAGCGGGGCGCCGACGACGCGGGTGGGAACCGCTTCCACCATTTGGGCGCCGCACTCGTGGGCGGGGGCGTCGGCGGCGCCCTTCAACCGTCACTCCGCGCGGAAAATTTTTTTAGAAGAGCCCCGTGATAATCCCGTCGGCGGTGATGTCCATGTTTTCTGCCGCAGGTTTTTTCGGCAGCCCGGGCATGGTCAGGATCGAGCCCGTCAACGCCACGATGAATCCCGCGCCCGCAGAAATTTTTAATTCCCGCACCGTCACTTTAAATCCGCGCGGACGCCCGATCTTCGACGCGTCGTCCGTCAACGAGTATTGCGTCTTTGCGATGCACACCGGCAGCCGCGAATATCCGAGCCGATCGATCTCGTCCAATTGTTTTTGAGCCGCCGCCGTAAATTCCACGCCGTCCGCGCCGTAAATTTTTTTCGCGACCGCATTGATCTTGTCGGCGATGCTCATATCATCTTCGTAGGTGAATCGGAAATTCGACGGCTGAGCGCACGCCTCCTCGACCGCCTCAGATAATTTTATTCCACCCGCGCCTCCGTCCGCAAACACCGTCGAGATCGCCACGCGCGCCCCGAGTTCTTCACACTTGCGTTTGACGAAGTCGAGCTCCGACGGCGTATCGGTCGGGAAGGCGTTGATCGCCACGACCGCCGGCAATCCGAATCCCTTGACGTTTTCGATGTGCTTTTCGAGATTTTCAAAGCCGCGCTCGAGCGCCGACATATTTTCCGCCGACAAATTATTTTTCGGCACTCCGCCGTGGAGTTTCAACGCTCGAACCGTCGCGACGATCACGACCGCGTTCGGTCTCAAGCCCGACAATCGGCATTTGATATCGATGAATTTCTCCGCTCCGAGATCGGCGCCGAAGCCCGCCTCCGTCACGACCACATCAGCCAACTTCAACGCGTATTTGGTCGCCTGCACCGAATTGCAACCGTGCGCGATGTTGGCGAACGGTCCGCCGTGAATGATTGCGGGCGTGCCCTCGAGCGTCTGAACGAGATTTGGTTTGATTGCGTCTTTGAACAGCAACGTCAGCGCGCCCGTCACGTTGAGATCGTCGGCGGTGATCGCTCGACCGTCGGCGGTGTAAGCGACGATAATTTTTCCGAGCCGCGATTTGAGATCGTCAATGCCGTCGGCAAGACAGAGGATCGCCATCATCTCACTGGCGACGGTGATATCGAAGCCGCTTTCGCGCGGGACGCCGTTTGCCTTGCCTCCGAGCCCGACGATAACATTGCGGAGCGCGCGGTCGTTGAGATCGAGCACGCGTTTCCAGACGACGCGGCGAACGTCGATACCGAGCGCGTTGCCGTGATGAATGTGATTGTCGAGGACGGCGGCGAGCAGATTATGAGCGGTGGTCACGGCATGAAAATCGCCGGTGAAATGCAGATTGATATCCTCCATGGGCACGACTTGAGCGTAGCCTCCGCCGGCGGCGCCGCCTTTGATGCCGAAGCACGGACCGAGGGACGGTTCGCGGAGCGCAACGACGGTTTTTCGACCGCGACGGCTGAAGGCATCGGCGAGCCCGATTGAAGTGGTCGTTTTGCCTTCGCCGGCGGCGGTGGGATTGATGGCGGTGACGAGGATCAATTTGCCGTCGGAGCGATTGGAAAATTTTTGCCACACGTCGGGCGTGAGCTTGGCTTTAAATTTGCCGTAGAGTTCAATGTGGTCGGCGTCGATGCCGAGCTTGGCGGCGATATCGCCGATGGGTTTTAGCACAGCCTCCTGTGCGATCTCAACGTCAGTCTTCAAAATCATCTCTCCTCCAAAATATTTTTCCCGCCCTTAAGAGCCGTCCACCGCCCTCACCCGCCCGCCCGTCGGTGGACGGCGCCGCGCTCGATGTGACACGGCGGCCTCAGAGTCTACTGCCGACAAAAAGCGGGGCGTGGTTGACGCGGGCGCCGCTAAATCAGTCGGGCGCTGCCGACGCGGGTGGGAACCGCTGTCATATGTTGGGCGCCGAGCATCGTGGGTGGGGGCGTCGGCGGCGCCCATATAAATTTTTTATCCGACATAGGGACAGCAATTTTTCAACGGACATTCACCGCACAACGGCGCCCGCGCCTTACACAATTTCCGCCCGTGCCAAATCAGCCAGTGATGCGCGTCCGACCATTTTTCGCGCGGAATCACCTTCTGCAATCCGCGCTCCACCTCGAGCGGCGTCACGCCCTCCGCCAACTTCAATCGGTTCGCAATCCGAAATACATGCGTGTCCACCGCGATCGCCGGCTCTCGAAATGCCACACTCAACACCACATTTGCCGTCTTGCGCCCCACTCCAGGCAATTTTATCAGCTCTTCAAACGTCGTCGGAACTTCGCCGTCGTACTCGTCAACTATTTTTCGACACGCCCCCAATATATTTCGCGCCTTCGATCGATAAAAGCCGCATGATCGGATCAATTCCTCCAAGCGCGATTGCCCCAATTCGAGCATCGCCGTCGGCGTTTTAGCCTCCGAAAATAATTGCGGCGTCACTTCATTCACCCGTCGATCCGTGCATTGCGCCGACAAAATCACCGCTATCAACAATTCAAACGTCGAGCCGAATTTTAATTCCGGCACGGCACCCGCGTATGTCGCCTCCAATATTTTTAATTGCTCCGACTTAAGCGCTGAATCGCAAATCATTCTTCTGCTCCTCGTTTTCGTCCGTCGTCGCCGTAAAACTCATCGGCTCCGACTCCGGCTCGTCTATAAATTCGTCCGCGTCCGGCTGCAACGGAATCACCGCCGTGATCGTCGTCCCCTTGCCAAGCTCACTCTCCAATTCGATCGTTATATCATGCTGCTCGGCAATCCACGACGCGATCGATAATCCAAGCCCCGTCCCGCTCACTTCGCGCTTCGTGTGCGACGTATCCACGCGGAAAAATCGATCGAAAACTTTTTTCTGATTCTCCGGCGCAATTCCAATGCCCGTGTCCGCCACACTCAATTTTATTTTGTCCACCTGCCGCACCGAGTTCACCGTGATCCGACCGCCCTTCGGCGTGTATTTGATCGCGTTGTCGATGAAAATCCTCAGCATCTGTTTGATCGTCACCTTGTCGGCAAAAATCGTCCCGCTGTCGTTTTTGATCAGCTCGAGCGTATGATTGTTCGTCACGATCTCGAGCGAATTGACGACATCGTTGACGATCTTCGACAGCTCGAGCATCTCGGGCTTCAACGGTTGTCGACGTTGATCCGCACGCGCCAAGAATAATAACTGCTCGATCAGCTGCTGCATATTCTCCGACTCCGATTGGATCGCCTCGATGCCCTCCTTCAAAATTTCGGGATCGTGCGAGCCCCATCGCGCCAACAGATCGGAATATCCTCTGATGACCGTCGCCGGAGTCCGCAACTCGTGCGACGCGTCCGACACAAACCGCTGCTGTTGAGCGAGCCCCGCCTGCAATCGATCGAGCATGCTGTTGAAAGTTTTTGCAAGCTCCGTCAGTTCGTCCTCGACCGGCGCCACCTCGAGCCTTTTATCCATGTTCTCGATTGCAATCTCGTGCGCCGTCCGCGTCATTTCGCTTATCGGTTTCAAAATCCGTTGACTTACCTCGTAGCCCGACGCCGCCGCCACGATCAAGCCCGTCAGCGCGATCACCAATAATATACTCCTCAATCGATCGAAAAACAAAACGTCGGCGATGATCGTCCGATAAAAATACAGCCGCATCGACATGCTCCGATAAGTAAATTTCATCTGCGAACAGTATACGACGGCGTTGTTGAGCTCGGCGATCTCCATTGAGCTGTTGCTCCAAATCGGCGGATTGCTCAATTTGCCCGCGTTGATCTCGTTGATCGACGGATATCTCGGATCGGTGTCGAAAAAAATCTCGCCGTTGGCATCGACCGCGCGCAAAACCACGCCCGGCGTCAGAGGGTCGCGAATTGAATTGACATCGATATCGCGGTTCTGCTCGATGGTCTCGAGGAGCTCGCGGATATTTGCCATGCTGTGCTCGAGGGAAGTCTCCGCCTGATGATACATCCCGTAGGACATCGCGCCCCACGCCAAAAGATTTGTGGCGAAGATGAGCACGGCGAAGGCGGCAACGTAAGTGAGCATGATCTTGGTGGAGATGCGCGAGTTATGCAGACCGTGAAAAATTTTGTCGATAATGTTCATCACATTTCTCCCTGCAAAACATTTTCCAACGTCAATCCTTTTATCGATATCATAGCACATTTTCTCAACGATCAAGAAAAAATTTTTTCGGCGCCAAAATGTAGCACCGCCGATCGATTTGTGTTATATTGAGCCGAAATTTGATCAGCGGGAGGGCTTGACGTGACACAATTCGACAAGCGCAATATCAGCATGGTGATGGACTTCTACGAGATGACCATGGCCAACGGCTATTTCGAGTGCGGCGACACCAATCAGCGCGTTGCCTTCGATGTGTTTTATCGGCGCAATCCTGACGGCGGAGGCTTTGCGATTTTCGCGGGGCTCGAGCAGATTATTGATTATGTCGAGAACATGAATTTTTCCGCCGACGACGTTGATTATTTTCGGACGCAAAATTTATTCGGCGATGCATTTCTCGATTATCTGAAGTCGTTCCGATTCCACGGCGATATTTATTCCTTCCCCGAGGGGACGATAATGTACCCGAACGAGCCGTTCATGACGATTGTAGCCGATCTGATTGACGCGCAATTGATCGAGACGGCGATCCTCTCGCAAGTCAATCATCAATCGCTGATTGCGACGAAGGCTCGGCGGATCGTCCGCGCGGCGGAAGGCAGATTTGTCTCTGATTTCGGCGCGCGTCGAGCGCACAACATGGACGCGGCGACTTACGGAGCGCGGGCGGCGTTCATCGGCGGCGTCAACGGCACGGCAACGGTGTCGGCGGGCAAAATGTTTGATATCCCCGTCAACGGGACGATGGCGCACAGTTGGGTGATGTTCTTCAAAGACGAGTTCGAGGCGTTCAAAAAATACGCGGAGGTATATCCGAACTCGACGACGCTGTTGGTCGACACATATGACGTGATGCAATCGGGCGTGCCGAATGCGATCCGAGTGGCTAAAGAAGTGCTCGAGCCGATGGGCAAACGATTGAAAGGCGTGCGGATCGACTCGGGCGACTTGGCGTATCTGTCGAAAAAAGTGCGGTCGATGCTCGACGAGGCGGGGCTCAACGATTGTAAAATTGTCGTGTCGAACAGTCTCGACGAATTTACGATCACATCGTTGTTGAGTCAGAACGCGGCGATAGACAGCTTCGGCGTGGGCGAGCGATTGATCACGGCGAAGTCGGAGCCGGTGTTCGGCGCGGTGTATAAGATCGTGGCGGTGGGCGAGGGCGAAAAATTTACTCCGCGCATCAAAATCTCAGAGAACGTCGGCAAGATCACCAATCCGGGTCTGAAGGACATTTATCGGGTGTATAATCCGGACGGTCAGGCGGTTGCCGATCTGATTGCGCTCAACGGTGAGACGGTCGACATGAGCAATCCGTTCCGCTACGTCGATCCCGTCAAGCCGTGGAAGAATCGATCGTTTGTGGGCTGCACGGCGAAAAATTTGCGTCGGCTTTACGTCAAAGACGGGCGTCGCGTGGAGGCGCTTCCGAAGTTGAGCGAGATCAAAGACTACGTCAAATATCAATTGGAGCATGAAATTTGGCAGGAGGAGCAGCGCTTTGAAAATCCGCACCGCCATTATTTGGACATGACGCCGGATTATTACGAAATGAAAATGAGCCTCTTATACGAGACTCGCAAACAGCACTGAAGAGATAATTAGGAATTCGTAATTAGGAATTAGGAATTGAAGGGCGCCGCCGACGCTCCCGCCCCCCAACGACGGCGCCCAACAGAGGATAGCATGCCCACCCGCGTCAGCGGCGCCCGCACAATTAGGCGGCGCCATTTCACTCGGTTCTCGCAGGAAACAACGAGCTGATGGGCGGGGCAAAATTCGTCGCCCGTCGTCGGCGGCGTCCGCGTTTTTCGTCGGTAGTGAAACTGCCACGGGCTGGCGGGAGATAAAAATCGTCACCCGAAGGGATTAAAGGGCGGCAGCCCTTATGGGGTGGGTGGGCGGGAGGATTAATTCCGCGCGGAATTTACGATGTAGAGAATTGCGTTGAGCGCCGCCACCGCGATCGGACTGCCGCCCTTCGTCCCCTCGACCGTGATGAACGGCACCGTCGATTGCGACGCCAACTCTTTTTTTGAATCCGCCGCGCCCACAAATCCTACCGGCACTCCGATCACTGCCGCCGGTCTCACTCCGTCCTCGTCGATCATCCTCAACACTTCAAACAACGCCGTCGGCGCATTTCCGATCGCTATGATCGCCCCGTCGAGCGCTCGACCGAATGATCTCATCGCCGCCATCGACCGCGTAATTTTTTCTTCGACGGCAATTTTTTTGATCTCATCGTCCGCCACTCGACAGTGCACCGCCCCGCCCAACTTCGACAGCGCCCGTTTGTTGATCCCCGTCCGAACCATCTCCACGTCGACAAAAATATCCCGCCCGTCGAGCAACGCCGCCTTCGTCGCCTCGAGCGCCCCCGCCGAGATTTTTATCAGCGGCGCATAGTATACATCGCCCGACGCATGTATTATTCTCGAGTATACTTTCAATTCTTCCGCCGTTAGGCTATAATCTGCCAAGTATGGCGCAATGATCTCCATGCTCCGACGCTCTATTTCCGACGGGCTCGTTGCAAACTTCATGGTCATCACTCCGAAAATTTTTCATTGATGATACAACATTGCCCGTGCTTCGTCCAATAAAATTTTAGAGGTGATTGACATGGCTGACCTGCTTTATACCATCAAGGCGAACACCCCGCGCGACGAGATTAAAAAAATGCTCCGCGAACACCCCGAGATTAAATTCGTGTCGCTGATCGGCGTCGACATGGCGAGCAACGACACCGACGAGAAAATTCCGATCCGAATTTTTTTGAAGGACATGGACGATTTTTATTCGGGCTCCGCCGTTCAGACCGACGGCTCGAGCGTGGTGTTGCCGGGCATCGCGACGATCAACAACGCCAAGGTCGATATGCCGATCGATCCCAACGTCAATTGGTTCGTCGATTATAATTTCGAGCACTACGACGAGGCGACCAATCGTCCCGTCGGCACGCTCCGCATCCCGAGCTTTTTGATCCACGAGGGCAAACGCGTTGACAGCCGCGCGGTGCTGACTGACACTCTCGCTTACGTCAAGAAAGAACTGCTCGAGCTGTTTCATGCGCACCCGACGATTGCGGGGCTCGACGTTGACGGGCGGGAGATCGTCGACATAATTTTTACGTCGGCGACGGAGCTTGAGTTTTGGGTGAAGACTCCGCTCGACGAGGCGGCAATCGAAGAAATGAGCGCGTCGCAAGTCATGCAGGAGCAATATTGGCAGCGGACGCACGGCGCGGTTCGACGCGCGCTCGAGCAGGCGATTCTCGAGTTGGACAAATACGGCTTCAAAGTCGAGATGGGGCATAAGGAAGTCGGCGGGCTGAAGGCGCAAATCGACGAGAGCGGGCATATGACGCACGTTTGCGAGCAGCTCGAGATCGATTGGCGATACGACAGCGCCGTCCAAGCCGCCGACAATGAGATCATCGTGCGGACGGTGGTGCGGGAATTTTTCCGAGCCAACGGTTTGGAGGTGTCGTTTAAGGCGAAGCCGATGATCGGATTGGCGGGCAACGGCGAGCACACTCATATCGGATTGGCGGCGCTCACGTCCGACGGCAAGTTGCACAATTTATTCGCGGCGAAAAATCCCGAAGTCGATTTTATGAGCGCGGTCGGCTACGGCGCGATCATGGGCATTCTCAAAAATTACGAGGTAATCAATCCGTTCGTGAGCGCGACGAATGATTCTCTCAACAGATTGAAGCCCGGGTTCGAGGCGCCGGTGTGCATCGTGACTTCGCTCGGGCATTCGCCGAAAATCCCTTCGCGCAATCGGACGATCCTGCTCGGATTAATCCGCGACATGAATAATCCGTTGGCGACGCGATTCGAGCTGCGCTCCTGCAATCCGTACACGAATACGTATCTGGTGCTGGCGGCGTGCTATACGGCGTTGCTCGACGGGATTCGCTCGACGATCGACAGCTCGACGCGGGAGTTGTTGGCGGAGCTGAGCAAGGAAGCGGGGCAATCGAGTTTTTATCTCGAGCGTGATCGGAAATATCGGAGCGAAAAAGATGTGTTCGAGGATTACACGTCGGAGGAACGCGATAAACTTTTCGGCAAGCCGCCGGCAACGGTCTGGGAGAATATGAATGCCTTCGATCGATATCCCGATAAAGTCAAGGTGATCACCGAGAGCGGAGCGTTGCGCGATCAGATCATCAACGCGTTTAAGACGGGGGCGTTGTTGCGTTGGAAGACGGAGCTGATTGCGCGGATTTTGCCCGAGATGCGGAAGATCGTCCGTCGGTCGAGAAAAATTGAGACGGATTTCAAGACCGATCAGGACTCGTACAATTGGAATAAGATCGCGAAGCTCCGCGCGGAGCTGGCGAAAGACTCAATAGACAATAAATCGCTGTTCACTCGATTGACGACGGCGCTCAACGAAAAAAATTATGAGGCGGCGTCGGCGTTGCAGGTCGAGATGTATGATAAGGTCGAGGAATTGAAGCATCTTTACGACGCGTATGAAAGGAATTTGATCTGATGGCAGAAAGTTTGCCGTTGCTGACGAAGGCGCTCGGCGAAACGGTTTACATGGTCGTGGTGTCGATGGCGATCGCGACGGCGCTCGGCGTGCCGTTGGGCGTGTTGTTGCACGTGACGGGCGCGGGACAAATTCTCGAGAGCCCGTCGCTGAATCGGATCGTCGGCTCGGTCGTCAACGCAATCCGCTCGATCCCGTTCATAATTTTGATGGTGGCGATCATCCCGTTGACGCGATTTTTGGTCGGGACGGCGATTGGAACGACGGCGGCAATGGTGCCGTTGGTGATCGCGTCGGTGCCGTTCATCGGTCGTCAAGTCGAAACGTCGTTGAAGGAAGTGCCCTACGGATTGATCGAGGCGGCGCTATCGATGGGGGCGACGCCGATGCAGATCATCACAAAAGTATTATTGCCCGAGTCGATGCCGTCGATCGTGGCGCAATTGACGACGGTGATCATCGCGCTGGTCGGCGAGTCGGCAATGGCGGGAGCGATCGGCGGAGGCGGGCTGGGAGATTTGGCGATTCGATACGGCTATCAACGTTTCCGCCCCGATATCATGTTGGCGACGGTGATCATTTTGATCGTGCTCGTTCAGCTCGTCCAATTCGCGGGCAACACTCTCGCGAAATCGCTCAATAAGAAATGAAAGGGGCGCCGCCACCGCTCCCACCCTCGAGTGGCAGC
>CALGGP010000380.1 GCA_937915885.1 uncultured Selenomonadales bacterium
TTTCCCTACACGACGCTCTTCCGATCTGGTGGGAATGAAAAAATTTTTTTCCGTTACCCCCGTCGTCCTAATGGACGGGAAAATTTATCGATCAAACTCCGTCGGCGCGTCCGCCAAAATTACTTTTACCTGATCATCAAACAGCAGAGCCCGCAAATCCGACCGCAAATAAAAATCCCACCAACGCTCGCCGTGCATGTCCCACGTCAGCATGTCCGTCGACACGCCCGCGCGCTTCACCAGCCGATAATACGTGTAAGGGAACGTCACCGCGTCGACCGCGCCCGAGCCCGCCGCTTCATTCACCACTCGACAAAAATATTTCACCATGCCCTCGTCTCGAAACAAAAAATTTTCGTCGCGCAAAATCTCTTCGCCATAAGCCGACTCGTGCACCGGCACTTCATACGCCGTGTAATACCCGCGCGCTCGAAATTCCCTCAACTGCTCGTAGGCGTGGCTCTCGACGATGAATCGCGACCGCTCGACGCCGTATTTTTCGATCAGATATTCAAGCTCCTCGAGCGCCGCCGACGCATTCTCCGAAGTCAAATTTTTGAAGTCAAACCAGATCGGATTGCGACACGCGGCGATCGTCGGCATGAAATTTTCGAGCGGATATTCGACCGTCGATTTTCGATCGTGCGACACGTCGAATTTTCGTCCGCGCGGCTCCGACGGATAAAATGTCGCGTCGAGCTCCAGCCCCGAATATTTTCCCGACATCAGCCGAAATTTTTCTATCGAATCGCAACGATGCGCCCAAAATTTTTCGTTCGTCGACGCCGCGAATATCAGCACCGCAATCAGGAGCGCCGCCGTCAAAAAAATTTTCCACATCAACTGTTTTTGCTCTGACGGAATCGATAGACGCCGACGCCGATCGGACGTTCGCCTTCGATGTGCAACGGCTCATCGACCGATTGACCGTCGAGCGCACGACGATACATCGACACCAGCCGCGCAATCTGATCCGACGAGTAAAGTTGAGCGTCGATGCGGAGCGACGCCGCTCCCGAAAATTTTTCGAGATAAGGCAACAAACATAAATCCCGTCCGAAGTATAAATGCGTCCGTCCGTATTGATCGACGCGCTGTGAGTGAACTTCGCCCGCCTCGTCGACGAGCGCATACTGTCTAAAATTCCGCGCGGAATCGTCGAGAGCGTCAAGCCCGAGCGCCATCGATGCAAAATTATGTTCGCAGATCATTGTCTCGAGCGCGCCGTGAATGATCACTTCGATCGGCAACGGCGATTGCTCGACCAGACTCCGCAGTTGGCTGAACGACAGCTCGAGTGACGCCGCCGCCATCGACGCGCCGAGTTCTTTGATGAGCGCCGCCGCCGATTGATTGAACAGATTGAACGACACGTCCGCGCGGATCGGCAATGAAAATTTTTTTGCCAACGTCAACGAGCCGAGATTGCCGACCATCACTCCGTCGGGGCGCTCGTCAAACAGGTCGACCGTCGACAACAGCGCGTTCAGTTCGTCGAGTTCGCGCTTGTAAGTCGTGCGCGGCGTGTTGAGGAAAATTTTTTTGTTGAGCGAATGCGTATACTCTATCGCCTCGATTAATTGATCGATCGTGAGCGGCTTCAACGGTTGAAAAACTTCGCCGCCGACATAAACGACATCGGCTCCGTTGTCGACCGCCGCCTTCAATCCGTCGACCGTCGACACCCGCACCGATAATTGCGGCGTCGCCTCCGCGCGGATCGATCGTTCATCGGCAAAAATCTCCGTCGCCTTCAATCCGTCGACCGTCGACACCCGCGCCGATAATTGCGGTGTCGCCTCCGCGCGGATCGAGCGTTCGTCGGCAAAAATCTCCGTCGCCTTCAATCCGTCGACCGTTGACACCCGCACCGATAATTGCGGCGTCGCCTCCGCGCGGATCGATCTTTCGTCGGCAAAAATCTCCGCCGCCTTCGGATCGTCGACCGTCGCCTCGAGCGTCGCCTTTGAAAAAAATCTCGGCTCGCGCTCGCCGCTCATGCCCACATCCCGTTTCGTCGGTCGACCGAACATAAACGACGTGGTAAAATTTCTGACGCGATTGTCAAACAGATCATTCCAATCGTCGTCGTCGATCGAATAGCCCGTCGGATCGTCGAAGTAGCGATCGAGCGCGCGACGATACATCGACACGATACGATGAATAAATTCGGGCGGACGCATGCGCCCCTCGATCTTTAGGCTGTCGACGTTGGCGGCAATCAGCTCGGGGATATTTCGGAGCATGCACATGTCGTTGTAGGCGAGCCGATGCGCGAAGTCGTCAAGAATTTCGCCCGTGGTCTCGTCGATCAGTCGATAACTCCAACGGCACGGCTTGAGGCAGCGCCCGCGATTGCCGCTTTGTCCGAAGACGACGCCGGAGTGAATGCATTGCCCGCTTTCGCAGATGCACATGTCGCCGTGAATGAAACATTCGGTCTCGACGCCGGTTTGAATTTTGAGCGCGGCAATGTGGGCAAGGCTCAACTCGCGGCTGACGACGACGCGTTTGATGCCAAAAGTTTTGAGCGTTTCGAGCGCGGGCGCGTTATGGATATTCATCATGATCGAGGCGTGGATCGGAAGGTTGAGGCGCATATCGCGGACGAGCTTGACGACGGCAAAATCCTGAACGATGAGCGCGTCGGGCTGAAGTTTGTCGAGGAAGGCGAGATAATTTTCGAGCGCGGGAAGTTCCTCGGCACTGATGAGATTATTGATGGTGATGTAAAGTTTGACGTTGTGCTCGTGAGCGAAGGCGACGGCGCGTTGAAGATCGTCGTCGTCGAGATTGAAATCGTTGCGATGCACGCGCATGTTGAAGTGCTTGCCGCCGAGATAAACGGCGTCGGCGCCGGCGTCGACAGCGGCGGTGAAGGCGTCCCAAGTACCGGCGGGCGCGAGCAGCTCAACGGATTTTTTATCGATCAAAATATTTTCCTCCAATCATTTTTTGCCCACCCGCCCGTTTGTCCTAACGGACAGTTTTTTGTGGGCGACGACTTTATATGGGCGCCGCCGACGCTCCCGCCCACGGAGCTCGGCGCCCAACTTATGGAGCGGTTCCCACCCGCGTCGGCGGCGCCCGCCTCGAGCAACACGCCCGTACGTCGAGCGCGGCATTCAACCGTCGGCGGCGCCCGATTTGATCAGCGCGCCCCGCCCGTCAAGCGCGGCATTCAACCGTCGGCGGCGCCCCTATTCATCGGCGGTGACACTGTCGAGAGTGGACGGGCGATCACGGTTCCTGATAAGGAACATGGGGTGGG
>CALGGP010000381.1 GCA_937915885.1 uncultured Selenomonadales bacterium
ACCCGCCCACCCATGAAAAAATTTTTTTCAAAATAAAAGGCGCCGACGACGGAGCGGCAGCCGCGAAAAATTTTTGCGCTGCGCTCGGAGAACGGGCGCCTAAAAAAGAGCTGGGACGCCGACGACGCAGGGAGCGCCGAGCCTTATGGTTGGGAGGGCGCCGACGACGGGGCGGTAGCCGCGAAAAATTGATCGCCGCGCTCGAAGAACGGGCGCCTAAAAAAGAGCTGGGACGCCGACGACGCAAGGATCGCCGATCCTTATGGTTGGGAGGGCGCCGACGACACGGGTGGGAACCGCGGGCTAATTTGGGCGCCGAGCACAGTGGGCGGGAGTGTCGTCGGCGCCCATAAAAAAATTTTTAGGAGGCACCTCATGAACTGGTTTAAAACGATGATCCTAATGTCGCTGCTGACCGCTTTTATGGTCGCCATCGGCAATTATATCGGCGGCTCAACTTTCGCTTATATCATGCTCGCCGTTTCGCTCGGAATCAATTTCATCAGCTATTGGTTCAGCGACAAAATTGTGCTCGCGACGAGCGGCGCTCACGAAATCGACGCCGAATCCGCGCCCGAACTTTATAATGTAGTCGCGCGCCTTGCCAAGAACGCTGAACTGCCCATGCCCCGCGTTTACATCATCGAAGACGCCGCGCCCAATGCCTTTGCGACAGGCAGAAGTCCCGATCACGCCGCCGTCGCCGCCACGCGCGGGTTGCTCGACATGCTCAACGAGAATGAATTGTCGGGAGTGCTCGGACATGAGCTCGCGCACGTCAAGCACCGCGACATTTTGATCGGGACGGTCGCCGCAATGATGGCGGGAGTGATCTCGATGCTCGCCAACTTCGTTTTTATGTCGAACTCGGACGACGACGACGGCGGCGGCAATTTCATCGGCAATATTTTGATCATGTTCTTGGCTCCGATTGCGGCGTCGTTGATCCAATTGGCGATCTCGCGCTCGCGGGAGTATGACGCCGACAAAACCGGAGGCGAAATTTGCGGCAATCCGTTATATCTGGCGTCGGCGCTCGAGAAGATCGAAGAATACGCGCAAAATATGAAGCCGTTGCAGACTGCCACGACCGCAACGGCGCATATGTACATCATCAATCCGCTCGCCAACTCCAAGCAGAAACTCAAAAATTTATTCTCGACGCACCCGCTCACTTCGGATCGGATTGAGCGCCTTCGTGAGCAGGCTGCAGTCGTGCCAGCATCGCGCTGAATCGTTCGCCGCGTTTTGCGTTGGCATTGAAATTTTCGAGCGCCTTATCGATCACATCGAACAGTTCAGCCTCGTCGGTGATCAAAGGCGCCGATTTTTTTCCGATCACGATCTCGCGCCCGAAGCGTCCGCCGAAGTAAACGATATAACCCGTCGCGCCCGTCAACGCCGTCCGACATCGTTTCAAGCACCGACCGCAATTGATGCACCTGTCTCGATCGATCGTCCAACTCCGCGCGGAGCGGTCGACGGTGATCGCGCCGACGGGACAAACCTTCGCACAGCCGCCGCAAAAAATACAGCGCTCGAGATTGCACTCGGGACGCGCGCCGCCCTTGATGCCTATATCATTTTCCTCCGCCTTGAGACAATTGTTGGCGCAACCCGTCACTCCGATTTTAAACTTATGCGGCAGCTCACGACCGCCGTATCGAGCGTCGAGCTTTTGAGCAAGCGCGGTAGTGTCGATGTTGCCGGACGAGCAGATCGCGTTGCCTTGGCAGGCGGTGATGGTTCGGACGCGCGGACCGCACACTCCGACTTCGACGACGCCGCTCTCGGCGAAAAATTCTTTGACGGCGTCAATGTCGTCGACGTGAATGAACGGAATCTCGACGCCTTGACGCGAAGTCAGATGAACATAGCCTTTGCCGAATCGATCGGCGGCGCGTTGAATCATCATCAATTGGAACGTCGACAGTTGACCGCCGACCACTTTCAAGCGCATCGAAAAATAATCGGGCTGTCGTTGTTGCATGAAGCCGCCGCTTTTGAGTGCGGCTAAATTTTTATCGGTGCTCATGTAAATCTCTCCTCATTTTCGATCGATAAAATTTTTAGTGTCGAACAATCTTAATTTTTTTGGGGGGAAATTTGGAATGACTTACGAAGAATTTATGGAAGTGACGTCAAATCATCGCAGTAATTGTGTCAACGACTACGAGCATCGGGTTCATCTGATCCTTGATTCCGTCCCCGATTCAAACAAATGCAAGTCGATGATTGGAGCGTTGGGACTTCTCACCAACGGCGCGGCAATTTTCGACGCCAACCGAAAAATGGCGGCTTACAACACTTTGAGGCACGAGCTTTCGCAATTGAATACGATGATAGTCATTGACTGCGACGAGTTCACGGAACCGACGTTGGATCATCGCGGTAATTGTGTCAACGACTACGAGCGTCGCGTTCATCTGATCCTTGATTCCGTTCCCGATTCAAACAAATGCAAGTCAATGATTGGAGCGTTGGGAATTCTCACCAACGGCGCGGCGACTTTCGACGCCAACCGAAAAATGGCGGCTTACGACACTTTGAGACATGAATTTTCTCAACTGAAGGCAACATTCGCCATGGATGAAGAATTTATCGAGGAATCGTCTGCGCTCGGCAGTAGTCTTTCCAACGACTATGAGCGGCGCGTTCATTTGATTCTTGATTCCGTTTATGATTCAAACAAGCGCGAGGCGATAATCGGAGCGTTGGGGATTCTCAACAGTGGTGCGGCGATCGCCGACGCCGGTCGGAAGATGGCGGCTTATGAAACTTTGAGCCGCGAACTTTCGCAATTGAATACGATGCGCGGGGGCGTCAAAGGCTTTAAAGGCTTTGTCGGCGAGAGCATGCAAGCCGCGAATGCGACTGCCGCAGGTCGAGCAACGTCCGTCGTCAACAACAACGGTGCGGTCGATTTGATCTTCAGCGGCAGGAACGGTCGGCAATATCCTCAACAGTTGAAGATCGGATATAAGCCCGGGCAAATCGATTTCAATAAATACAGAGGGCAGACCGTCATCATCGACAAAGGCAATCCGCATTTCAAAGCGTTGCGAGCCGAGGGACGAGCTTGCAGCGTTCGAGTGGTCGAAGGGACGGTCACCGAGGCGGAGGCTAAACGTTGGGCTGATGCCATGCAACTCGAGTGCAAAATCAGCGGAAATAAGTATTCGTACGTTGTGCCGCAGACTCAACGGTTTATGAACGATATTGCGGCAATGCACGATGCCGGCATGAAGGTCGGCAAGAGCGGAGCGTTGGACGGCGCCGGCGTCAGTATTGGCACCAATATCATCAAGATGATGCGCGGCGATATCGGGTTTGGTGATGCCGTCGTCAACGTCGCTCGAGATACGGCGGTCTCCGGCGCGGTCGGTTACGGCACAGGATTTGTCGGGAGTGCGCTCGGTCGAACGGCGGCGGGCAAAGCAATCGCGGGAGTCGCCGGAAGTGCAAGCACGGCGTTGACGGGCACGGCGGTCGGTGGCGCGGTTGCAAGCGGGATCGGAGCGATCGAAGGCGCGGCGATAGCAGGGACGAGCGGAGCAATCGGCGCGGTCGGAGCAGTCGGTTCGGCGATCGGGAGCGCGGCTGTCAGTGCGACGGCGGGCACA
>CALGGP010000382.1 GCA_937915885.1 uncultured Selenomonadales bacterium
ACCGAGATCTACACTCTTTCCCTACACGACGCTCTTCCGATCTATCAGGAACCGTGATCAGGGGCGCTGCCAACGCGGGGTGGGAATCTCGGGCTCGGTTAGGCGCCGCCACCGGAGGGTGGGCGCGTTGGCGGCGCCACAATAAAACATTCGAGTGGATTGGAAAAATTATTCCGTGCCGTTGACGAAGTTGGCGGTATTCGCCGCCTTCGACAAAATATCTTTCCTGCCCTCGGGCGTCACGATGTAGCGCAGAAAACTTTTCATCTCGTCGACGCCACCGCTCCGACTGCCTATCGGCAACAGCCAACCGCAATCATTTTTTCTGATCCGAACCGCGTGCGCGCCTATGCTCATCGACAGCACCGGATATCCCGACAGGATCGCCTCGCTTGCCGTATAACAATAAGTTTCATACCAATTGCTGAGCGTCGCCACGATCGCCGCCTCATATTTCGACAGCAACTCCGAAGTCTTTGCGTTGTCGTACTTGCCGACGATCGTGATGCCCTCGTCCGAGCCGACATTTTTCATGTCGTTGCGATATTCGCCGAGCACAATCAGATCGATCGGCAAATTCTCACGTCGAATAAATTCATTGGCAAGCAACAAATAGGCTTCGCCCTTCTCTCGACGCATGAACCCCGGAAATACGATCCGCAATCGTTCTCTCGACGCAAACTCCGCGCGGAATGTTTTCGACAGCGGCAGATTTATTCGATGCGGTTGCACTTCGATATTGAGCGACGGCAAATATTTTTTGATGAGATTAGCCGCATAATTCGATGGCGCGTAAATGTGATCCGCTTTCGACAGCAGCCGCCCGAACATGCCGCGCCACTTTTCGATCGAAACTTCGACGCCGACATATTTTTTGAGGTGACGTCGACAAAACTCTTTCGTTTCGGATTCGGCGCAAAATCGGCAAAAACAACCGAGCGTGTAATTGGCGCAGACGCAAAGGTAATCGTGGATAAAATAATCGAACGGCAACCCGCTCGTCGCCACCCAGCGCGTGATGAACGGGATGCGGAAGGTGACGAAGTTGTTGACGAACAGCCGCGTGATGTTGAGGCGTTTGACTTGGGCGGTGAGCGCGTCGGCGTTGTAAGCGATCGAAAATTTTTCTTCGGGGCGGCGATAGTTTTGAATTTCAAAGTGCCTGTCGGCGTCGTCGGTTTGAGTGAGCACATAGACGCCCATGTTCGAATACATCTCGCGCACTCGATAATCGAGAAAAACATTCGAGCCGCCGCCCTCCCAGCGCGTGGTGACGATCAAAATTTTTTGCGGCTTCAGCAGCGCCGTCAACCGTTGAGCCTGCCGTCGATAGTCGTAGAGATAAAATTGATCGAGCACGGCGATCGGATCGATATTCGGCGTCGACAGCGCTTTAAAAAATTCCGCGCGGCGCTCGTCGGAGGGGAATGATGTGATCAAGCACGGATTGTTTTCGACGGCTTTCGACAGATCGGTTTGACGCTTGATCAATTGCGTCTCGTTGAGCAGTTGAGCGCCTTTGACGGAGTGAATCAACACAAGCGACGTGCCGCGATTGTCATACATCTCGGGCTGAACCTTGCGCACGCCCCAAAAATCCGCCAACGTGAGATCGCTGATTCGATTGACGCCTTTGAAATGACAGGCGCTGCACGACGGACGAAGCGTCAAGCCCAATCCGAAGCCTTGACCGAATAAATCTCGATTCATCTCCGACGAATACAGCGGGCTGTCTTTGAAAATAATTTTGAACAGCGGACGTTCCCAACCGTTTTGTTTGTCGCGAAAATTGATGTGCGCGATCTCATGTCCGCGCCCGCGATAGTCGATATAATTTTTCCAGAGGACGGACGGCGTGACACCTTTGCATGCGGTGTCGACGAGCGTCAATCGATCGTACTCGCGCCCCAAAAAATTTTTGAGCCCTGCGACTTGACATGGCGTGCCGACAAACATCACGTCGCGATCGGAATCGAGCGCCGCCTTCACTCGACGATACACATCACCGATCCGACTTTGTACATATTTCGATCCGCGCAATCGATCAAGCCCGTCACTCCCGTCGACCGCGATATGAGTTACATTCCAACCGTCATCGAACGCCGCGCCGAAAATTATTCCGCCGCGTCGGAGAATGATCTCGGCGATCGCGGTAAAGGTTCCGCCCGAAGAACTCTTGCGTCGGACGTTCCAATCGCGATTGACGGCGGCAACGGCAGTAGGCATTTTCGACGGACGAGCGGGAGAATTGAGTACGGGGCAAGTCCGATCGCATTTCCCGCATTGGACGCATTTTTTATGATCGATGATCGGATAATAAAATCCTTCGGCGTCGGCAGTCATTTCGATCGCTCCGCGCGGACAAACATTTGCGCACGCCTCGCAACCCGCGCAATCCGCTCGATTTTTGGCGATCATTTCTTCAATCTTCATGCGCGGCTCCTTTCAATGCTTCGTCCAAAAAATTAAAAGCCTTCGACCGCTCCCGACTCAACACTTCATCGCGCATCGAATAATCGATCTCGAGCGGTCGATCGATGCCGTAATTATTTTCCGCCGTCGCCTTCCGCTCCGACAATCCGAAGTCTCTCAACAGCGAAGGCAATCGTGCCGAAATTTTTGCCGCCAATCGATCTTCGTTGACGTCCATCACCACAAACGGCACTCGATTTAAAATTGCAAACGCCGTCCCGTGAAACGAGTTGGTGTAGAGCAGCGTCGCGTGCGCGATCAGATATAAAAATTCCTCCGGTCCGACGACGTACTGATTGAAAAATTCCGGATCGAGCAGATTGATCAGCGGCAGCTTCAATTCGGTCGACAGCCGCTTGACGACCGGCGGCGCCGACGCCCGTAAAAAATACGTCAAAATAAATCCGCCGTCAAATTTTTCGTCGAGCCACGACGGGCGCGTCGATACCTCCGCCCATTCCTCCGCCGTCAACAAAAATACGGGGTCGACGACCATCAACGGCTCAACGCCCGTCAATTCTCTGATGATGTCGACGGCGCCCTGCTCGCGCACAGAGACATGATTCATGCCCAAAATTCCTTCGCGCCACGTCGATTTATACTGCTCGGGCAATTGCGGGATTGCGATCGACGCGGCGTAGGCGATCCGTTTTTCCTTCGGAGCGAACGTCAAAAACCGTCCGAAAAAATAACTTTGCGGGTGCCAAACTTGATCGGAGCCGACAACAAAAAAATCGTACTCGTCGGCAATGTCCTCGAGCGCCCGCACATCGAACCGTGTCTTTACGTGACGATCGTTAAACTCTTTAAACTTCGCTTGACGGATCAACTCGAAAGTAAATCGTCGGCGCTCGTCGCGAGAGTTGAGCATCTTCGTCAATTGCGGGCGCCAATTCCACTCCCACGACTCGGGCAAAAATCCGTCGGACGTGTGCCAAATGACCTCGACCGCGTCGGCGTATCGCCTCAGCACCCGATTCAACGCATATTTTTGCAGCACGTTGCCGTAATTAAAATAGCCGTTCAATGTCAGCTGTGCAATCCTCATATCAAAACTCCTCGGCGGCGCCGTCGGGATCGTCCGTCAATCGATACCGACCGAGCATCGTCGTCAGCGTCGCCCGATCAAAATTATATTCCGTCGACGAAAAATCCTGCCCCGCATCGTATTTGTTCGACGCCGCATTCAATATCCCGCTCACCGTGTCATACATCATGTCATTCGTAAAATATCGCCCGCGATTTTTCAACAGCGTCTCTGCCCTCGACGGCAACACCTTTCTATACTCCGCCGACAAATATATCCACATCGGAATCCGAACCATGTCAAAGCTGAACACGTCGGGGTTGTGCGATATCCTCAAATTCTCGCCGTGATCCGAAAAATAGATCATCGCCTGCAAATTCAAATGCTCCCGCGCATAATCAAACACCCGCGACAAAACATAATCCGTATAAAGAATCGTGTTCGCATAAGCCTCCGTCGCCAGCGCCATACCCGTCCCGTCCGCCGTCACCCACCGCTTGAAATCCTTCGGATATCGATTGTTATAATAAATGTGACTGCCGATCAGATGCAGCACGATAAAATTATTTTCCCGCCCGTCAACGCGCTCGAGATCATTCAACAGCTCAACATCATATTTATTCGAGAAGTCGTAGGCGTCGTCCGTCCAACGCGATTCGTCCGCCGTCTTCGCAACCAGTGTCGTCGCACTGTCAAACTCGCCGTAGCGCCCCTGATTGCTGAACCAATACGTATGATAGCCCGATTTTTTTGCCACGTCGACTATCGAGATCGAATTGAAAAATTCCTTGTCGTTGTATTGACTTTGCTCCGTCAACGCCCGCTGCAACACCGGCACCGTCTGCGACCAGCACGCATAAGCATTTCGATAGATCAAAAATCCTTCGTCGGGCGTCCGCGCGGAGAGCCAAGGCGTGTCGTCATACTCGAACGACGGATTAAACGCCTTCATGTAATCGCGCGACGCCGACTCGCCGATCACCACGATCACCGTCCCGCGCGCCTTCGATGCCAACGTCGACGACCGATCGATCGTCAGCTCGTCGAACCGTTGATCATAATCCGTTTTATACTCCTGCAGTTGAGCCGCGTATGTCGTTACGTCCTTCCACAGCTCCGCGATCGATGTTTGCGGCAGATAATCTGCCAACGTTGCGACCGAGCCGATAACGACGATCAACGCGATCAATCGTTGCCTCCAATCGCCCTCGAACTCCGAAAAAAATTCTCGATGCACATTATATGCCTTTGACAGCAAAAATACAATCACTCCGACAATCGGCAACAAAAAAAATCCGAACGTCGCCTGCAAAAAATCTATCGACTCGCGCCAGTTCGTCATGTAAAGCGCCATCAGCGACTCGGGCGACAGACAATGCCACGTCATGCAATAGTAGACCGCTTGAATGAACGGGATCGCGAGGCAAAAAAAATTCGACGCCGACATTAACGCCGCCGACAATCGCGGACATTTGATCGCCGTCAAGAGCACTCCGACGTTGCTCAACATCAAAAAGATCGCCGTCCCGACGATCGCGTCGTAGCAGATCAGCGACATAAACCAAGGGCGCTCGTATGTCCAAGTGTAGAGAATCGGGAACGTCACGCACCAGCCGACGGCGGTGATCAAGTTTGGGAGATTATCGCGTCGAAAAAATAATCGGCTCCGCGCGGATTGCGACAGAATAAATCCGACAACGATCGGCAGGAACATCGGGAAATAATATTTCGGGCTCATGTCTTGACCGATGTCGATGTAGAACGAGATCAGCATAAAAAAATACGCGACCGCTGCGGCAGTCGACTGCATCAAAAAAAATTTTACTCTGCTCAAAGTTTTACTCCAGCCCACCCGCCCATGAAAATATTTTTTTCAAATAAACGCGGGCGGACGCTTCGTCCTCGGTTTTGCGCCGCGCTCGGTGTTGGCGCTTTACGAAAAGAGAATGGGACGCCGCCGACGCGGGCGGCACGCTGCCCTCGGTTTTGCGCCGCGCTCGGTGTTGGCGCTTTACGAAAAGAGAATGGGACGCCGCCGACGCGGGCGGCACGCTGCCCTCGGTTTTGCGCCGCGCTCGGTGTTGGCGCTTTACGAAAAGAGAATGGGACGC
>CALGGP010000383.1 GCA_937915885.1 uncultured Selenomonadales bacterium
GTGGGCGGGCGGGGAAAAAATTTTTTTCTCGTCACTCCGCGCGATCGAAACGGCAGCCTTCACGGGGCGGGAGAAAAAAACTTTGCTGTCCAATTCGATCTCAAACGTGCGGAACCACGGATAACGCGCCCAATATTTTATCCGCTCCGCGCGGAGTGTGATCAATCCGTCGGGCGTCTCGAAACATACCGGCGCTCGAAGCGCCTCCGATCGCTCGTAGCGCTCTACTTTCCTCGACAGCACCTCCCGCATCACGAACGTTGCCCAATCAAACTCGAGCCCCGCGTCCAACCACGCCGGCTCCCGATCGATTAGCCGCAACGCGTTGTTCACCGCATCAATCGTTTCCTTCAGATAAAATTGATCCTCAATCACCCGCCCCGTCAAAAATTCGATGTTCGATCGCAAAACTTTTTCCGATTCCCCGCGCTCGAGCGACGCCAATGTGATCGCCACCTCCGACAGCGCACACCCGATCGCATTGCCCGTCGTGTTGAAGCTCGAATACGCCAGCAGCCCGTTGATCGGAACGCCGCGCTCGATCATCACCGGCAACAGCGTCTCGTCACGATCGAAATGCACACTCAGATCGACCAACGCAATCCGCTCCCGCCGCTCGATTTTCAATCCGATCTCGTCAGACAATGCCCGCCGCGTACGACGGGTTTTTTTGTCCGATCCGTTGACGCTGATCACCAACGTAAAATCTTCGCCGCTCGAGACGATCTCGCCGCCCAATAATTTTATCTTCTCGACCGCCACCGCGCCCACCGTCGCCGACATATACGGCATCACTCGATACGCCGCCGCCCGCTCGTTGTACTCGACTTTGATCTTCAGCCGCCGCCCGTCGAGCACGTGTCGCGCCAACAATGATTGGGCAATCTCATCGGCGCCGTGCGTGATGAATATGTCGCCGCCGATTATTTTTTTCGACAGTCGACCGACGAGCAGATTTTGAAACGAATGCGGCTCCGAATCGTCCCGGCCGATCACCAGCCGATCAATCACCCCGACGTTCGTCAAGCCAATCAAATTTTTGTTGAGCCACTCGCTCCGTCGAAACCGATCGAAATATAATTTTTTGTTCGACGGCAGAATGAATCGCTCCAACTCCAACAGCGCCTCAGTCTCGCACTCCGCGCGGAGCATCAGTCGCGAATACTCCATCAGCGCCCGACGTTGATGATAATTTTCTATCGCCTTCGGCGGCAAATGCCTCGGCAGGATCGAAAACGCGTAAATTTTTTTCGTCGGCGCCCTTCGACGCAACTCAATCAGAAAATCGATCAGACCGTCAATCTCCGCTCCCGATAATATTTTTTCCCGCGACGCCATTAATCCGCCCGCCGTCAATTGATCGATCGAAAGGATTGCCGCGTCCGCCGACGAAATATTTTCCAGCGTCCAGCGCCGCAACTGATCGACTTCGCCCGCGACCGTAAAAAAATCCAACATCGAATGCGGCGGCATCATCACTTCTATCGAGCCGATCCGCGCGGCGTCGACTACCGTCTTCGTGCAAAACGGTCGGCTGTCGAGCGGAATCAGTAAAATTTTTTCGGCGCCGTTGACTTTGCACGGCAACCACATTATTATTGTCGACAAAAGCATCACAATTATTTTCATGCGCGCAAGTGTATCACACCGCGCCGCGCTCATCAATGGGAGGTTGATTTGAAATGGCAGAACTGCCGCAGCGTCAACAAAGTCTTCAACAAATCCTCGACTCGGAGAGCGTCCGCAAACGCTTCGTCGATGTGCTCGGCGATGAGGCCGCGCCGTTCATCTCGAGCGTCTTGACCACCGTCAACAGCAATGAGGCGCTCAAACAGTGCTCGACCACGTCAATTTTGTCCGCCGCCGCCACCGCCGCCGCACTCCGATTGCCCGTCTCCCCCTCGCTCGGATTCGCTTACATCATCCCCTACAATCGCCACGCCACCTTTCAGCTCGGATATAAGGGCATCATTCAATTGGCGCTGCGCTCGGGGCAATACCGTCGGATTAATTCCGCGCCCGTCCGCGAAGGGCAAATCCGCGACATCGATTTTATCACCGGTGAGATCGTCAAGGGCGAAATGACCGGCACAAAAATTGTCGGCTACATCGCCTATTTCGAGCTCATCAACGGCTTCAGCAAGACGCTTTACATGTCGATTGACGAGATTGAACAGCACGCGCTCACCTTCAGCAAGAGCTACGCCTACGATAAGAAATTCGGCAAGCGCACCAGTGTGTGGTCGATAAATTTTGATGCGATGGCGCGCAAAACCGTGGTGAAGTCGTTGCTGTCGAAGTTCGGGATCATGTCGATCGAAACCGCCGGCGCGAGTCTGATGAATGCGTTCGTGGAGTCGGAGCCGGATCGGATTGACGAGGGGAGCATGACGTTGCAGTTCGATGAAGTAGTGCCGGAGGACGAGCCCGAGGCGCTGCCCGAGCCGATCCCCGATCAAGCCGTGCCGCCCGAACCGTCGGACAACGCGGAATAAATTTTTGTCCCGCCCGAGGATCATGGGGCGTCGACGACGCTCCCGCCCTCCAATGTCGACGCCCAAATTAGCCCGTGGTACCCACCCGCGCCGTCGCCGCCCGACCCGACTTGTTTTGCGACGGCAGTCCCGCATCGGCGCCGCCCGCCGTCCCTCGAAAGAATAAAAAAGAAGACGCCGCCCCTCCATCCGTCGCCCCGCACTCCGCGCAAGAGTGGGAATCGCCCGCGTCCACGGTTGGGCGCACGCCTTCGCAGCTCGTTGCTAACGAAGAGAAGGGCGCCGTCGACGCGGGGTGGGAACGCTGTCCACGGTTGGGCGCCGTTGTTCGTGGGCGGGAGCGTCGGCGGCGCCCATTACTCCGTCACTCCGTCGCCCCCGCGCGGAAAAAACTTTTGAAGGAGGTCGGAAATGATACGGTCTGCATCAATCCGAAATATTTTCTTGGCGCCGTTCACTCTCTGGGCGATCCTTTTCGTCGCGGTGCCGTTCGCGGTCATCGTGTGGTACGGCTTGACGAACGACGACGGCATTTTTTCAATCTCGAGCCTCGCCATGATCACTCGCCCCGAATATTTCAAGGCGCTGATCTTTTCGCTGTTGTTGGCGGCGGTGTCGACGGCGGCGTGCATCGTGATCGCTTATCCGCTCTGTCTGATACTCGTCGAAAAATCCGGCAACACTCGAGACTTACTCGTAACTCTGTGCGTCGTGCCTCTGCTGATGCAGTCGCTGTTGTTGACAATGGCAGTTCAAACGATCCTCGAGAAGAACGGGCTGCTCAATCAATTTTTGCGATTGGTCGGATTGCCCGACGTCTACATTCTCAACACTCCGATCGCAATCGTGCTCGGCATGGTCGTCAACTTCCTGCCGTATGCAATCCTGCCGATCTTCATCGCGCTGTCGAAAATCGATCAAAGCGTCATCGAAGCCGCGCGCGATCTCGGAGCCTCGCCGTGGCAGACGTTTCGCCACGTCCAATTGCCGTTGAGCCTGCCGGGCGCGGTGAGCGCGATCACTCTCGTCTTCATTCCGTCGCTCACGACATTTTTCATCAGCGCGCTACTCGGCGGCAACAAAATTTTATTGATCGGCAACATCATCGAGCAGGCGTTTACGTCGGCGTATGACTTCCACATCGGCAGCGCGCTGTCGTTGGTGCTGATGATTTTCGTCGTCGCCAACATGTTTTTGACGATGCGATTCGACACGACGGAGGAGGCGCAATGATGTCCGCTCGATTGAAAAAAATTTACGTTGCCGCCGTCCTGACGTTGCTGTATGCGCCGATTGCCGTGATGATCGCGCAATCCTTCAACGCAAGTCGTTATCGCGGACATTGGACGGGATTTACCTTCGATTGGTACGGTTCGCTTTTCGAGAGCGAAGAAATTTTCGAGGCGCTGTCTAACACTTTATCGATCGGATTGTTGGCGGCAACGGTCGCAACCGTCGTCGGGCTGATCACATGTCTCGCGCTCCAAGGCATGCGTCGACGGACGCGCGCCGCATTGATGAGCGTCGCCAACATTCCCATGCTCAACGCCGACATCGTCACAGGCATTTCTCTGATGCTTTTATTCCTCGCGATGGGATTGCGGCTCGGCTACGGCTCGATTTTGTTGGCGCACATCGTTTTCTGTCTGCCGTATGTCATGCTGTGCATCATGCCGCGCTTAATGACGCTCAATCAAAATCTCTACGAAGCGGCGCTCGACCTCGGAGCCTCGCCGTTTCAAGCGTTCCGATTGGTCGTCTTGCCGGAGCTCAAGCCGTCGATCGCCGCAGGATTTTTATTGGCGTTCACCATGTCCGCCGATGACTTCATCATCACTCACTTCACCAAAGGCGCGGGTATCGACACGCTCCCCACCGAAATTTACGCCGAACTGAAATTGGGCGTCCACCCCGAAATGTATGCGCTCTCGACTTTGGTCTTCGCCGCCGTCTTGTTGTTCGTGTTCTTGATCTACGTCAATCGAAAATTTATCGCCAACATTAGAAAGGAGAATTTACTTTGAAAATCGCATTGGCTCAAATCGAGCTCCGCGCGGGTCACCCGCAGCTCAACACTCAAAAAATTATCCGCTTCATCTACGAGGCGAAACGCAATGAGGCGTCGATGATCGTTTTTCCCGACAATGCGATCTACGGCGCGCCGACCGATAATCTGTCTGATACACTCCGCGCGGATCTCGACGCGTGCAATCAGCAGATTCGTGCGGCGGCGACGGGGATTGAGCTCAACTTCGGAGTGATCGAAGAAAAAAAATCGCTGATCGGTCGCTTCATTTCCAATCGCAAGCCGAAGTTTGAAGTCAATCCGATCGGCATCAATAACGTCGGCAAATTTATTTACGTCTTCGACGGCGGCTCGACGGTTTATAACTCGAAAGGCGTTGCGGTGCTCCGCGCGGATTATTTCCAAGAGCAGTTGCTTTACTTCGATGATGAGGCGATTGACAAAATGCCGCCCGCGATTGTCGAGGAGCGCTCGGAGATCGAAAAAATTTACGGCAAGCTCAAATACGGCGTCAAGAGATATCTCGAGCTGATCGGGATGGACAAAATTGTGATCGGCATTTCGGGCGGGATCGATTCGGCGGTGGCGGCGGCGCTCTACAGTGACGTGCTCGGGGCGGAAAATGTTTATCTGGTCAACATGCCGAGTCGTTTCAACTCGTCGACGACGCGCGGGCTGTCGGAGGAACTTGCAAAAAATCTCGGCTGTCGATATATGGTCGTGCCGATCCAAGAATCGATCGAAGCGACGGTGAAACAACTCGAGTCGGCGCCGGTGGCTCTGATGTCGGACGGCTCGACGTCGAATTTGGTGATGACGGCGTTCGTGCAGGAGAACATGCAGGCGCGGGATCGGAGCGCGCGAGTGCTGGCGGCGGTGGCGGCGTCGCTCAACTGCGGATTTACGTGCAACGCCAACAAAGCGGAGTCAACGATCGGCTACGCGACGCTGTACGGAGATTGCGCGGGAATTTTGGCGGCGACGGCGGATTTGTGGAAGTATCAAGTCTATGCGTTGGCAGAATATCTCAACGTCGAAGTGTACGGTCGCGAGGTAATTCCGCGCGGAATAATTGAGATCGTGCCGAGTGCGGAGCTGTCGAACGATCAGAACGTCGACGAGGGCAAAGGCGATCCGGTGCATTACGACTACCACGATTATTTGTTCCGTGCGTTTGTCGAGGGCGGCATGGTGCCCGAGGATATATTGAAGGCGTATGCGGACGGTCGGCTGTCGATGGAGATTGGTTGCGATCGAAATATCATCGACGAATATTTTCCGACGGTGGCGGAGTTCGTTGCCGATCTCGAGCGTTGGTGGAATCAGTACAAGGGCGTCGCGGTGGCGAAGAGATTGCAGGCGCCGCCGTCGATCGTCGTGAGCGGCAAGCCGTTTGAATCGAACGAGATCATGAACGGGGCGTATTACACGGCGGGATATTCGGCGCTCAAAAAAATTTTGTTGGACGCCGTCAACTGATCGGAGGCGACCGTATGAAATGCGTAGTGTTTTATCCTTCGGGCTCGAAAAATGTAATGGATTTCTTCAGTCAACTGCCGTTGCAGGCGGGCGTCGAGGCGGATATTTTTATCGAAACGAAGGGCGATCCGAAGATTGCGGACGGGCTGTATAAGTTTCATCACGACGTCGGTTCGTCCGGCGGCAAGATGCAGCCGACTAAGTTGAATAACATCGAGCTCGACGTGCCGACTGCTTACGACAAAGTTTATATCATCGGCTCGAATTTCGGTTTGCGTCAACAGCTGTTCGATATGGGCTTCGATTATAAAAATGTTGTGATGTGCTACGGCGATATTTGGCTGTGTCGTTGTCCGCTCGA
The DNA here is from genome assembly GCA_937915885.1 of uncultured Selenomonadales bacterium. GTDB lineage: Bacteria > Bacillota > Negativicutes > Selenomonadales > Selenomonadaceae > Quinella. Next base: position 6,362 of record CALGGP010000383.1, read on the forward strand.
CGAAATTTTCATCATTCATAAGAAAAAGCCGGAGGTGCCGTTCGAGAAGAAACCGGCAGAAATTTATCAGCACTATGAGGGCGAAACGACTCGGGCGCATGCGCGTCGGGAGCGCGAAGGATTTTTCGACAAGTACTGTCAAGGTGAGGGGCTCGACGTCGGCTACGGCGGCGACGTGATCACTCCGACCGCCTCGGGCTGGGATTTTCGCAACGGTGACGCGCAATATTTGTCGGGCATCTCCGAGGAAAGTTTTGATTATGTGTACTCGTCGCACTGCCTCGAGCACATGTACGATGTTCGGACGGCGCTCAAGAATTGGTTCCGAGTGGTGAGGCGCGGCGGATATTTGCTGTTGGCGATCCCGCATCGCGATCTCTACGAAAAGCGCACTCAATTGCCGTCGAGATGGAACAGGGATCACAAACACATGTTTTTGATTGGGCGTTCGGAGCCGCCCGACACGCTTGACATCGTTGAAGAAATTCGCGAGAGCCTCAAAGAATATGACATAAAGTATATCAAGGCGTGCGACTACGGACATACGATCACCGATCCGAATCGTCACAGCGACGGCGAATATCAGATTGAGATCGTCATTCAGAAAATCTGATCCGCTCCGCGCGGAATGAAAGGGGCTGAATCACTTTGGAGAAAAAAAAATTAACGGCGAAGATGTTGCGCTATCTTGCCGATCAATATCCCTCGAAGGAGGCCGTCTACGAGCAGATCATTCATCTCAAATCGCATCTGGCGCTCCCCAAGCCCACCGAGCATTTTGTCTCCGATCTCCACGGCGAGTTCGCCGCCTTCTTCCACATCGTAAACAACTGCTCGGGCGTCATTCGTGAGAAGGTCGATTACGTCTTCAGCCGCCGCCTCACTCGAGACGAGCGCGCCGAATTCTGCACTCTGATCTATTACCCGCGCGAGAAGATGGACGAAATTCTTCCCGCCGTCAGCGACCCCTCCGAGTGGTACCGCATCAATATCTCCCGACTCATCGAGCTTGCAAAATTCATGTCCTATAAATACACCGCCTCAACCGTCCGCTCCAAAATCCCCGAGAAATTTCAATCCGTCATCATCGAATTGATCGGCACTTATCCCGAGCTCGACGGCGCTCAGGCGGTCTACCACGACGAACTTCTCGAGACCATCATTCAGATCGAAGCCGGCGGCGAATTTATTGAAGTGTTGAGCGCGCTCGTCAAGCACCTTGCCGTCAGTCAATTGCACATCGTCGGAGATTTTTTCGATCGCGGCAATCGCCCCGACGAGATTCTCAATCTCTTAATGGAGCGTCAAGCCGTCGATATCCAATGGGGCAATCACGACGTGCTTTGGATGGGCGCGGCGCTCGGCTCCGAAGTGTGCATCGCGGGCGTCGTCCGCAATTCGCTCCATTACAACAACACTGATGTGCTCGAGCGCGGCTACGGAATCAGCCTCCGATCGCTGATGAGCTTCGCCACGAAACTTTATCCCGACGATCCTCCCGTCAAAGCCGCCGAACGCGCCATTTCGATTATGATGTTTAAGCTCGAGGGGCAAATGATCCAACGCAACCCCGACTTCCACATGGAAAATCAATTGCGGCTCGGCGAAGTCGACTTCCAATCGTCCTACGCGCTGTTGAGCGACGGCGAATCCTATCAGCTCAACAATTCGTATTTCCCGACGATCACCGAGGACATCACGTCGCCGTATCAATTGATTGCCGACGAGCAGTCCGTCATCGACGATTTGAAGTCGTATTTCGTCGAAAGCCACATGCTCCGCCGCCATCTCGACTATCTGTATCGCAAGGGCGCGGTCTATAAGTGCTACAACGGCAATCTGCTGTTTCACGCGTGCGTGCCGCTCAACGATGACGGCTCGTTTCGACAGGTGACGTTCGAGGGACAAACTTACGGAGGCAAGGCGTATTTTGATTACGTCGACGCGCGAGTGCGGCGGGCGTTCCTCAAGCGCGAGCAAAATGATCTCGACTTCATGTATTTTTTGTGGTGCGGGCTGTTGTCGCCGATCACGGGGCGCGAGGTCAAGACGTTCGAGCGGACGTTCATATCGGACGAAAAAACTTGGAAGGAGCCGAGCGATCCGTATTATCGCTTGATTGACGACGAATCGATCTGCGAAAAAATTTTGTTGGAGTTCGGGCTCGATCCCAAGCGCGGGCACATCATCAACGGGCATGTGCCGGTGCTCGTCAAGGAAGGGCAAAGTCCGACGAAGGCGCACGGCAAGGTGATTGTGATCGACGGCGGCTTCAGCGAGGCGTATCATAAGAAGACGGGCATCAGCGGTTACACTTTGATATCGAACTCGAGGGGCTTGCGATTGCTTCAACATCAGCAGATTGCGGACGTCCGCGCGGCGCTCCGCGACAATCAGGACATCGAATCGGTGTCGGAGCAAGTCGAGTTGCAGACCTACAGCACGACGATCGGCGACACCGACAACGGGCGCGCGGTGCAGGAGACGATCGAAGATTTATTGCGGCTGTTGCACGCCTACCGCACCGGCGAAGTCGTTTAATGATAAAGCACTTCAACAAATAAAAGAGCCGCGCGGAGCGGCTTATTTTTTATCCCGAAACATTTATAAAAAGTACTTCAACATCGCGCCGACATCGGAAAAAACTTTCGCGGCTCGAGATTTTATCTCCGCGCGGGCGCTGTCGACCGTATATCCTTTGAAGGCGGTGATCATCGGCAGATCATTCGTCTCGTCGCCGATCACATAAAGTTTTTGATCCGTCCAATGCAGCGCCTTCATCAATTCTTCCAAGCCCCGACGTTTGCTCACTCCCGAAGGCGTAACGTCCAAACAGCAGCCGTTTTGATGTGCTCGCACGTCGGCGGCAAATTTTTTGTTCAAAACTTCGGCGCAAGCGTTTGACTGCTCGGGCGTATCAAAGCCCAACGCCAACTGATGAATATCTTTCAGCGTCCCGATCACCGACTCTTCGATTTTGACAATCGGGAAATTCCATTGGCGCGCCTCGCGCGTGATCCACGAACCCTCCCGCTCATGACACAGATACGTAACGTCCCGACTCGAGAAGGCGAAGTGGCACGACTGCCTCACGAGCGGCTCGCGCGACATCGCCTCCAACGTCCGACCGTCAATTTTCTTCTGACTGATCACTTTGTCGGAGCCGTCTCTGATGATCCCGCCGTTGTTGCAAATCGTAAAATCGTATTCGACGCCGTAATGTTTAAGCTGCGGCATCAGCATCCCGTAGTCGCGCCCAGATACCATGCCGAATTTATTTCCCGCCGCCCGCCAAAGGCGCACGCCTTCAATCGTCTCGTCGCTGATCGTCCCGTTGCGAAACAGCGTCCCGTCATAGTCACTCGCCGCGATCTTCATTTCAGTTCGGGCCAATAATCTTTGTTCGCCTCGATCAAGTCGTCGAGTATCAATTTCGCAACCCGCGCGCTCGGTACCGTTTTCGACAGCGTCAGCGCCTGCCACAATTTGATGTACGAGTGCTCGATCCACGCGTCGACCGCCAATTTCTCAACCGAGACCTGTTGCTCCATCAGCCCCTTTTGGAACTGCGGAATGTCGCCGACAACGAGCGGCTCGGGGCCTTGATTGCCGACGATGCACGGAATCTCGACCATCGCCGTCGGATCGAAATTGCTGATCGCGCCCTTGTTTTCGACAATCAACAGCATATTCGCCTTGGTGTTGAAGGCAATCGCCGTTGCCAGGTCGACGATGAACGACGCGTGCGCATCGACCTCGATGTTGGTATCCTTCGCCGTGCCGACCTCTTTGATCCTGCGACACTCGCCGAAAACTTTTTTCTCGCGCCCCTCCATGACTTCGTTTGCCCGCGTGTGATTGATGTCGGAGTGCGCGACAATCTCATCTTGACAGAGATAATATTTCAAATAAGTGTTCGGCAGCGTGTTCGGATCGATCGGCGCGAACTCCTTGACCATCTCGAACGTCACAATCCAACTCGGATCGATGTGCTGAACGCCCGCGTCGCCGTTGATATATCGCAAATTGTAGCCGTGCTCGTAGACGTACTTTTTGATTTTGGGCATCAAATCATTGCCCTGTTTGTCCTTGACGCTCGTCCACCAACCGAAGTGATTCAATCCGAAGTACTTGAACTCGAGCTCGTGAAGCGATTTAAAGCCGGCAATCTGAGCCATCTTCTCTTCGATGTCGACGGGCATATCGCAAATGTTGATGATCTTTGACGTCGGACACAGACGACGCGTAGCCTCCGCCACGATCGCCGCCGGATTGGAATAATTCAACATCCAAGCGTCGGGCGAATATTTTTCCATGTACTTGACGATCTCGACGATGCCTCCGATCGAGCGCATGCCGTAAGCGATTCCGCCGGGACCGCATGTTTCCTGACCGACCACGCCGTACTTGAGCGGAATTTTTTCGTCCTTCTCGCGCATCGCGTACTTGCCGACGCGGATATGCGCCATCACAAAGTCGATGTCGGTGAACGCCGTCGCCGGATCGGTCGTCGCAACGAACTCGATCTCCGGCGCGCGCTCCTTGAGCACGATCTCCATCGCATCCGCAATGACTTTCTGTCGATCGGGATCGTTATCGTAGAGTTTCAACTTGCGGAGCGGGAATCGATCTTGGTGAGACAACAACATCATCACGATGCCGGGCGTGAAGGTCGAGCCGCCGCCCGCGACTACCACCGAAAATTTTTTGTCAGACATAACTGCACCTCCTATGATTTTAACAACATCAGCGCCTGATTTTCTCCGAGATCGCATTTCAATTTCCCGTTTGAAACAGTCGCCGAGTAATTACCGAGCTGATCAACGAATTTGGTGCCGTCGGCGAACGGAGCCTCCAACGTCAATTGCGTCGATGACCCGAAAATTTTTTGTCGGACATAACTGCACCTCCTATGATTTTAACAACATCAGCGCCTGATTTTCTCCGAGATCGCATTTCAATTTCCCGTTTGAAACAGTCGCCGAGTAATTACCGAGCTGATCAACGAATTTGGTGCCGTCGGCGAACGGAGCCTCCAACGTCAATTGCGTCGATGACCCG
>CALGGP010000384.1 GCA_937915885.1 uncultured Selenomonadales bacterium
AAAAATTTTTTTTTGGGGGGGGGGGGGGGGGGATGAAAAAAATTTTTTCCGTTGCCCCCGACATTTTTTTTATTGCCCGAGAAGCCGGCGGGTATGCTCCGCAACTTGTTTCGGCGTGATGTCCGTCCGTTTCGCCACGCCCGATTTGATCGCCGCGCGCGCCACCGCCGCCGCCACCTGAGGCGCCACTCTCTTATCAAACGGCGTCGTGATCACGTGATCCTCGTCAAGCTCGTCTTCGCTTATCAACGACGCGATTGCATACGCCGCCGCTATCTTCATCTCTTCGTTGATGTCCGTCGCCCGCACATCGAGCGCTCCTCTGAAGATGCCCGGGAACGCCAACAAATTATTGACTTGATTCGGGAAGTCCGACCGCCCCGTGCATACCACTCGAGCGCCCGCCTTCTTCGCCAGCTCCGGCATGATCTCCGGCGTCGGATTCGCCATCGCCATTATGATCGGATTCGGTTTCATCTTCCGAACCATTTCTTCCGTCAACAGCCCCGCCTTCGACACCCCGATAAATACGTCCGCGTCGTGAATGATGTCGGCGAGCTGCCCTTCTTCCTTGTTCCTGTTGGTGATCGCCGCAATCTGATCCTTGTACGGATTCATTCCCTTCGGACGACCTTCGTAAATCGCGCCCGTCGAGTCGCAAAGAATAACGTCGCGAACGCCCATGCGCTGGAGCAATTTCGTGATCGCCATGCCCGCCGCGCCCGCGCCGTTGACGACAATTTTGATCTCGTCAAACGACTTGTTTACGAGCTTGAGCGCATTGATCATCGCCGCCGACACCACGATCGCCGTCCCGTGCTGATCATCATGAAAAACGGGAATATCGACGGATTCTTTCAGCGCGCTCTCGATGTCGAAGCACTCCGGCGCCTTGATATCCTCGAGATTGATCCCGCCGAACGACGGCGCCATCAATTGGATCGTCTTGACGATCTCATCGACGCTCTTGGTGTCGAGGCAGATCGGAACCGCATCGACGCCCGCAAATCCTTTGAACAGGATCGATTTGCCTTCCATCACAGGCAGCCCCGCGCCCGCGCCGATGTTGCCGAGCCCGAGCACCGCCGTCCCGTTCGTCACGACCGCCACCAGATTGCCCCGATTGGTGTAGTCGTAAATTTTATCGAAGTCCTTCTCGATCTCGAGGCACGGAGCCGCAACGCCCGGGGTGTAGGCGAGCACAAGATCGTCGCCCGACTCGAGCGGAACTTTGCTGACGGTTGCGAGCTTGCCTTGATATTTTTTATGGAGCTCAAGCGCTCTCTCGTAGACGTTAGCCATTAAATTACTTCCTTTCGATTGGTGTTTGACGGCTTTTTATGTTAATCAATCGGCGGCGGAGTGTCAAGGCGCTCGAAAAGAATACACATCAAAGATTAAATCAAAGTTAAATTTGCATTAAAAATACGTTAAGTGTTGCAGAGCCGCTTAACTTTTTTTCATATTCGATCGATAAACATCTAAACGGAATGGTTGTCAATTTTTAAAGGAGAGTGTTAGCAGATGAAAGTGGTCATCACCAAGAGCAACGACAGCCTGAACTTTTACATGATTTTCAAGAAGGTGAAGCTGTATTTATTCTCGCAGCAGTTTACGAAGGGCGTCTACGAGTACTTCAAAAACGGGCGGTCGGAAAATGAGATACGCGCGTTTAAGAATTGGGGCAAAAATCCGCGGCTCGACAAGACGCTCTCGAAAATCCCGATGTATAAAAAATATGCGTTGAAGGAAGCGGAGCTCGAATACGCGATCTGATTGCGATCGGAAAAAAAATTTGGGGGCGATGCGCCCCTTTTTTTTATCGATTGAGCGACGGACGATGAGCCCGACGCCATTTTGCAATTTCCGCGTGATTGCCGTTGAGCAGAACTTCCGGCACCGTTCGACCTTCAAAGTCGCGCGGTCGAGTGTATTGCGGATAACCCGACTCGGCGTCGTAAAAAGAATCCGTCCGCGCCGACTCCTCCGATCCCAACACGCCCGGCAACATTCGCGCTACCGCGTCGATCACGACCATTGCCGGCAACTCGCCGCCCGTCAACACGTACTCGCCGATCGAGATTGCCTCGTCCGCCAGCTCGTATATTCGCGCGTCAAACCCTTCGTAATGCCCGCAGATGATGATCAGTTGATCGAACAGCGCCAATTGTTTCGCCTTCGCTTGATTGAACACCGCGCCGATCGGATCCATTATCAGCACCCGTCGGCTCGCGCTCGCTTTTATCGGCACCGAACGCACCGCGCGGAACATCGGCTCGGGCTTTAAAACCATGCCCGCCCCGCCTCCGAACGGCGAATCATCGACCTGTTTGTGTTTGTCGAAGGCGAAATCCCGCAGTTGGATCAAATTGATCTCGAGAATTTTTTTGTCTCGCGCGCGTTTGATGATGCTGTCGTCGAGCGGCGCAAACATATTCGGAAATAATGTGATCACATCGATGCGCATTTTAAATTTCCTCGAGCGTCGACGGATCAATCACCATCGATTTTTTTTCGAGATCGATCGATCGGACGACCGCCTTCAACGCGGGGATCAAAATTTCCCGCCCGTCGTCAGCTCGAGTGACGAACACATCATTGCTGCCGGTCTTGAGAACGTTTTCGACCGTCCCAAGCTTGCGACCGTCGAGATCAAACACGTCGAGCCCGATGATATCAAACGTGTAAAATTCGCCGTCGGATAAAGGCGCCGCGTCCTTCCGATCGACCGTCAACAACTTATTCGTCAGGCTCCGCGCGGAGTCCCGATCGTTGACGCCGTCGAAACGAATCACGAGACCGTTGCCGACGGGCTTGACGTAATCGATCCGAAAAATCCGCTCATCGATGAAAACTTCCTCGAGACCGTCAAACCGATCCTCAAAATCCGTCAACGGGATCAATTTCATCTCGCCGCTCACTCCGCGCGGCGCCCCCAACTGCCCGATGATGATCCAATCGTTCGGTTCAGTCGAAGGGCGGACGGCGCCTTCGGGGGATTGGGGGCGAGCAGCGCCTTCGGGGGCTTGAGGGCGGGCGGCGCCTTCGGCGGATGAAGCGCGGGCGGCGCCTTCGGCGGATTGATGGCTGGCGGCGCCTTCGGCAGCTTGTGATCGGGCGGCACCTTCAGCGACTTGAGAACGGGCGGCTCCGTCGGCGACTTGAGAACGGGCGGCTCCGTCGGCGACTTGAGCGCGGGCGATGCCTTCCGCGGCTT
>CALGGP010000385.1 GCA_937915885.1 uncultured Selenomonadales bacterium
CGGCGCCTTCCGTTTTAAAAGCGGTAGCTTTTATGGGTGGGTGGGCGGGAGAAAAAAATTTTCGGAGGTGAGACAATGAAATCGGTCAAAGACGTCAAACGCAAGGAATATTACATCTTCAGCCCGTTCCTGAGGATTTTCCATTGGATCATGGTCGGCTCGATCCTGGTGCTGTTCGGGACGGGACTGCTGATCACCAAGCCGATGCTCGTATCATCGACGGAGCCGAATTTTACTATGCTGTCGATGGATTTGATCCGCGATATCCACTTCGTGGTCGCGTTCCTGTTCTGCGCGTCGTTCATTCTGAGGATTTACGGATTCATCATCAACAAGGGCGATCGATTGTTCCCGCGCTTTTGGGAAGGACATTTCTACAGTGAGACGGTCGAAGTCGCGCTTCATTACATGCTGTTGAAACCGCATCACGCGCCGTTCCTGCGCAATCCGCTCGCGCGCGCGTCATACGCCGGACTCTACGTCATGGTGCTGATCGAAATTCTGACGGGCTTTGCGATGTACTTTATGACGCACCCGTCGGCGGTCGGCGGGACGCTGTTCGGTTGGGTCAACACGTTGCTCGGCAGTGAGATGATGGCTCATTACGTCCACCATTACGTGGCGTGGCTGATCATCGTCTTCGCAATCGGACATTTCTATATGGTGCTCCGCGCGGAGTTCATGGAAGGCGAGAGCGAAGTGTCGAGCATGTTCAGCGGGAAAAAGATTCTGGCGCACGTCCCGAAGGACGCCAACGAGCTCGATTAACGGGCGGGAAATGTTGACAACGGATTGAAGGTATGATAAACTGCATCGCTGTTAAAGAAATTCGAGGGGAGTAATGCAGTTTGCCTAATATCAAATCATCGGAGAAGAGCATTCGACAGGACGCGAAACGTCGTGCGCGCAATATTTTCGAGAAAGATCGCATCAAAAAGGCGAAGAAAAAAGTTCTCGCGGCGATTGCCGAAAACAATTACGACGAGGCAATGAGTCTGTTCTCGGCGGCGACGAAGGCGATCGATCAGGCGGCGGCGAATCACACGATCCACAAAAATAATGCCGCGCGTAAAAAGTCGAGACTCGCAAAGAAAATCAATGCGATTAAAGCATAAAAAAATTTGGGGGCAATCACCCCCTTTTTTTATTGCCTTCAGTCCGGTGCGATTGTCCCAACGGAAGATTTTTTAAGGGCGCCGCCAACGCTCCCACCCATGGAGCTCGGCGCCCAACAGAGTTCGGCATGCCCACCCGCGTCGGCGGCGCCCCTTCGTCACCTTCGGGTGGGAATAAATCATCAGAGGATGGCGTGAGCGACGACGAAGCCGACGCAGCAGCCGCTTATGACGATAATCAAGCCCGGGATCATAAACGAGTGGTTGAGAATGTATTTGCCGATTTTCGTCGTGCCCGAGCGGTCGAAACCGATGCACGCCAGGTCGGACGGATAAGTCGGCAGGAAGAAGTAACCGTAGCACGCCGAGATGAACGACATCAACAGTACGGGATCCATGCCGACGCTGAGCGCCATCGGAAATACGATCGCGATTGCCGCCGCCTGACTGTTGACGAGTTTCGACGTGAGGAACGCCAGCACCGCATACGCCCAAGGATAGGTGGCGACCGCGTTGCCGAGGAAGTCTTTCAAAAATGCCATGTGAGCGCTGAAGTAAGTGTTCGCCATCCAAGCGACGCCGTAGACGGAGACCAGCGCGACCACGCCCGATTTAAACACTTGGCTGTTGCCGACATCTTTAGCCTTGACTTTGCAGACGACGAGGATTGTCGCGGCGACCATCAGCATAACCATTTGGATAACGTCCGTCATCGAGATCGCCTTCATAACGCCCTTGGCGTCGGGGAAATGCGGCAGCAGATCGGGGAAGTTGCCGAGCATCGCGATAACGAAAATGCCGAGGAAGAAAATATACATCGCGTGATAATAACTGGGCGGCAATTCTTTATCCATGAGAGATTCCGATTCGCCGTAGACATATTCTTTGTTGGCGGGATCGGCGATAAACGCTTGAAACTCGGGGTCTTCGGACAATTCCTTGCCGCGCTTGTAACTCCACAGCGCCGCGAAAAATACTCCGAGCCCCGTCGCGGGGATTGCGACCGCCAACAGTTGAAGGACGGTGTAATTATATCCGGCGCCGTGCATGAAGCCGACGATCGAGACGATTGCGACCGAGACCGGCGACGCGCAGATGCCCGCTTGGGACGCGACCGACGCGACTGCCATCGGGCGTTCGGGGCGGATATTTTGTTTGATTGCGATATCGTAGATGATCGGAAACATCGTATAAACGACGTGACCGGTTCCGCAGAGCACCGTCAAGAACCACGTCGTGAGCGGCGCAAAGATTGTAATTTGCTTGGGATTATTCCTCAAAAATTTTTCCGCGTACTTGAGCATGACAGTCAAGCCGCCGGAAGTCTGCAGGAAGCCCGCGCATGTGACGACCGCGAGAATCGTCAGCATAACTCCGATCGGAGGAGTGCCGGGCTTGTAGCCGAAGACGAATGTAAAAATGACGAGTCCGATGCCGCTTATGACGGCGAGTCCGATGCCGCCGTGTCGCACGCCGATCAGCAAACACAGCAACAGTACAACGAAGCCTGCAAACATTTCCATCGAGTGACCACTTCCTCTCCGTTAAAAATTTTTTTGCGGCGGTAATATTCTTCAACGCAAAAACTTTTTCCTGCAACATAAGCGGCATAAATTATGGCATAAAAAAAAGATGGTGTGCCCGGCGGGAATCGAACCCACGCTTCCGGCTCCGGAGACCGACGTCCTATCCGCTGGACTACGGGCACGTAACACCGTCGATAAGTATATAGCAGCGAACGGTTTTTGTCAACGCCATTTATTTTTTCCGACGGTTTTATATGGGGCGCCGTCGACGCCCCCGCCCACCGAGCTCGGCGCCCCAATTTTGATAGCAACGCCCACCCGCGTCGGCGGCGCCCGCTTCTTTTCATCAAACAGCAACAGCGTCCGCGTCTTTACGTCGAACGTCGGCGGCGCCCCGCCTTTTTACGTCGAACGTCGGCGGCGCCCGCATATTTACGTCAAACGTCGGCGGCGCCCCGCCTTTTTACGTCAAACGTCGGCGGTGCCCCGCATCTTTTCATCGAACGTTGGCGGCGCCCGAAATCTTTACGTCGAACGTTGGCGGCGACCGAATCTTTACGTCGAACATCGGCGGCAACCCAACTTTTTACGTCGAACATCGGCAGCGCCTGCCTCTTTACGTCGAACATCGGCAGCGCCTGCCTCTTTACGTCGAACATCGGCGGCGCCCCGACTTTTTACGTCGAATGTTGGCGTCCGTCCTTCGCAAAGAGCCGTCCAC
>CALGGP010000386.1 GCA_937915885.1 uncultured Selenomonadales bacterium
GAGTGCCGCCGACACTGAAGCAAGGGGCGCCGTCGGCGCGGGTGGGAACCACGGGATCTGTTGGGCGTCGACCTCCGTGGGTGGGAGCGCCGGCGGCGCCCTTATCAATCCGTCGCCCCGCAATCGCAGGGATCATTTTGACTTTGACGGCAGGATATTTTACAATGCCTCAACGATTAATCTGCGAAGGACTGATCCCATGAATAATTTTACTTTCGACCTTCAGGCGTTCGCTTGGACGCATGTAAACGACGAGCAATGGCGCTACTCGAGCGGCTCTAATTCTTTCGTCCTCTACGGCGATTATTCCGAAGACGAGGACGACGACGGCAATCTCATCCCTCAGGGAGTTTCCGTCGCAGGCTCCAACGCCACCATCGATCCCGATTGGACCACCGCTATCTCCATCACCGGCGGCTCTTTTCATTTCGTCGACGACTATGAATCTTTCGAGGCCCGTCTTTCAAACGGCGAGTCCGCTACTCACGAAGACGATAATTGGTCGGTCAGCGGCGCCGGTTATATCTGCCACTCCTATAATTATTTCGATTCCGACGTCACCGTCCGCGATCTCGATGAAATTCCAAGCTCGCGCATGAGCACGTCGACTTCTACCGACTCCGGAGGATTCACCCGCTACACCGTCAACACCCGCGACGCCGAAGTCAGCGATTACGCCACCTTCTCGATCAACGGCGTCATCTTTCGACAGATTTCGTCGTCCGGCTCCAATCATACCATCATCCCTTACATCACGCGCATCACTCTCAACGCCGACGGCTTGATCTTCACCGATTACGACTACAACGAATTTGCTCCGAGCGTCCTCGCGGGCGTCTTTTCAAATTACAACTCGTCGACGCACACCTTGACGCTAATGGACGATGCCGCTTGGTTCGAGGACGCCACCACTCTCGATATCGAAGTCGAAGACGTTTCTGCCGGTCTCAAGGTCGTTTGCAGTTCCTTCGTCGCCTTCGTCGCCAACGATGAATCGATCTCCGTCAACACCGACGACGCCACCTTCAACATCGATTATACGTCGTGGGCGTGGGACGCGTCGACCAATACTCTTTACTTCGACATCAATCGGTCGATGACAGGCATATCCAACGTCGGCGCCTCGACCACCATCACCCTCACCGACGAGCAGATCATCGTCAACGGCGCGGTGCTCACCAACGCCGCCATCGACGACGACACCATCTCCGGCACCGATACAAATCCGTCCAACGGCTATACGATCAACATCACCGACGACGGCTATGAATTTGCCGAGGATCAATCCTCCGCCGTCGTTGTCGCCTCCGTCGCTTACAATTCCAATCGCACCTTCACCTTCCGCGATCAAAGCGGCGCTAATATTTCTTATGCCGACGCCTCCGTCAGTTTCACCACGCTCAACGGCGGCATCGTGATCGGCAGTTACGCGCCCGCCGACGTGACGATCTCCTCCGCCGTCAACAGCTTTTCGATCTTCGGCAATTCGATCGCCAACGCAAATATCGTCGCTCAACTCAACGCCGGCGACGTTTATTCAAACGGCTCGATCGTCACCGATAACGACGCCGTCAACGCTTGGATTCGCGACGGCTCAACCGTCGTGCTCGGCGATTCGACATCGATTAACGGCATCACCGTCGAGAGTACGACTTCGATCGTCAAGAGCGGCAACTTCATTTCGATTTACAACGCCACGCTCGAGAACGGCTCGATCAACGGCGCGGCGATCAACGGCTCCGACGACAATCCCGCCGACGGTTATATGATTACAATCGTCGGAGGCACGCCCTCATTCGTCGAGCCCGAAGTCGAGGCAACACTCTCGTCGATCACCTACAACGGCGAATTTACTTTCGTCGACACCAACGGCGCTACCCTGTCCTACGACGTGGTCTCGCCGCTTATTTCGACTGCCGAGGGCGGCTTGATCACTCTCAACTCGAGCGACGCGTCGAACGTCACCGTCACGTCATACGCCGCCGCCGCGCTCGTCATTTACGACCGCTCGACACTCCGCGCGAAACTTCATGCGGGCGATGCGTTTGTCGGCAATCGCGTCGTCACCGACTCCAACGACACCAACGCTTGGGCGGTCGACGGCAACAATCTCACTCTCGGCGTCGACGTCGTCACCATCGAAGGGATCACCGTTTCAAACGCCTCGTCCGTCGTCAAGAGCGACGATCTGATCACCATCACCGACGCCACGCTCAACGGCTCCGCGCGGATTAACGGCATGTCGATTGCAGGCACCGACGACGATCCCGAAGACGGTTATCGGATCACTCTCGCGGGCGGCACCGCCTCATTCCTCGCCGCCGAACAAACGCTTGCCTCGATCGGCTATGACGGCTCTTATACTTTCCTCGACACGCGCGGGCGGGCGATGACTTACGATCTCGTCTCGAGCATTTTGACGACCGAAGAGGGCGGCTCCATCACTCTCTCGCGCAGCGCTCCCGACAATGTCACCGTCACCTCCGCCGTCGATAATTTATATCTTTACAACGATCTCGGCGACCGCACGGTGATCATGGCGCGCGTCAACGCCGGCGATTCCTACGTGAGCGACGAACGCACCGGCTCGCTCGTCGACGCCGACCCGATCAATTCTTGGATCACCAATCCCGACCTCGACGTGATCAATGTCGGCACGATCACTTTGACGGGCGTCAGCGGCATTTCGTCTTTGACGTCCGCCGCCGTCGACGGCAATCTCGTCATCCTCAACGGCGCCACGCTCGACGACTCCGCGCGGATCAACGGCAATATGATCTCGGGCGCCGACGAAGACATCAGCGACGGATATCTGATCACGCTCGCGTCGGGCGGCTGGCGTTTCATTCAGACGACGATCCCCGCTTGGACATCGATTGACGGCGGCTTCGTCTACTCGAGCAATGATGTCGAATTTACTCTGCTCGGCGCGGCGCTCGTCGACAGCGACGCCGACGGCGAACCCGATAATATCGGCGTCAACGTGTCGACCGTCGACGACATAGGACGCGTTTTGATCTTGACGGGGCTCAACGGCGAAGTTTCGATCAACGGCACCGCGCTCGGCATCAGCGGCGATTCGGATTACGCGGCGGGCTTCATTCTCGACGCCGGCGATTGGATTGCCGACGCCTTCACCAACATCAGCCCGGGCGCGACCGTCAACGCCGACGGCGCAATCGTCTACACCGACGGCGACGGCGATTATACTTTCGTCGACGGCATTTATACTCTCAACGACGCGGCGATCACGCTCGACAACAACGACGTCAATCTCGTGCTGTCGATTGGCGACAACTCGATCACATCGATCGGCAACGCGCAGGAAAATCTGATCGTCAACGGCGTGGGCGATGCGTCGGTGAGCGTGGTCGGCGCGGCGACGATCAACGGCATTGCTTATCGGACGGACGATCCCAACGGTGTGGTCGTCAGCGGCTCGACGGTCGACGGGCTTGACAGCGATCGATTGTTGTATGTTTCGCCGTCGGGCACTTACGTCGTCAACTCGTCGACGGTCGTGATCACAGACGACACCGCCGCGCTCGGCGTCAACTCGACGCTCGCCGCCGCCGCCAGCCCCGCCAACCTCCGCATTCACAACGTCTTCGACATTCCCGACGATGCGACGTTTATCAGCGCGGCGCAAATTCGCGCGACGATGGACGCCACCGGCAGCAACACGCTCGGCGGCTACGCCTTCGACGGCAACAAAATTATTGAGCTCAACGAAAAAGACGACGGCGCGGTCGTCGACATGTATTGGCGGACGGGACAAAAATTCGTGATGATTGACGGCGGCGGCGATCAGAAGGTGACGTTTGGTCGGACGACGCAAAACGGATTGCTGGTCGAGGACGGCGCGACGGGCTCAAAAATGATCGAGGCGGGCGACGGCGGCGACACGCTCATAAATGATTCGGACGAAGCGTATGTGACGCTCAAGGGCGGGCGCGGCGCCGATTCGATAGTGGCGTCGGGCAGCGGGCGCGAGGTGATCGATCTTGCCTACGGCAGCGAGGACACCGTCAACGCTCCGAGCGGCGCGCTCATTCGCGGCTACAATCCGGCGTCGGGGGCGGCGTTCATCACTCCGATCAGGAAGTCGGAGCTGTTGGCGGCGATCGAGGATCAACGTTTGACATTCGGCGTCGGGACGTTCAGCATCAGCGGCGGCGGCGAGACGACGATCGAAGGGACGGAGGGCTCGACGACCGTCAATTTGCTCGACGACAACGGCGACGCGGCTCGAGTGGCGTTCGTCAATCACGACAACGCGTCGATCGGAGCGGAGGATGCGTCGATTGACATGCTCCTCTACGGCGATCTGGCGGAGCTGACGTTGCTCGGCGGGATCGGAAATGATACGGTGCTGGTCGGCGAAGGCAGTCTTGTCGACGGAGGCGACGGCGACGATCGGATCAGTTTGCGCGCGGGCGGCGTGGGCAATGACGTGCGCATGAGCGCGGGCGACGACACGGTTGAAGTGTTCGAGCCGAATTGGGATGAGTACGCGTCGGATCGGCTGATCGTCTCCGACAATGACAATTCGATTCATTACACCTTCCGCGGGGCGCATCTTTATGTGACGAGCGATCATGGGACGATGTTGGTGCCGTCGATCAAGGGCGACACGTCGACGAAACTGTTTATGAGCTCGACATACGAGGACGCGGCGAAGCGGACGGTTTTGATCGACGAGAGCATGACGTATGTGGTAGAGAGTTCGGTTGACGCGGCGGATCGATATATCGGGTTGGGCGATCGGACGGGCGTTGATCTGTCGAGCGAAGAAACCGATCGGTCGATTGATCTGAACGGCAAGGATTTTCAGAACATCGCGGAGGTGACGCTCGGGAGCGGGAATAATTCCGTCGTCGGCACGAGTGAGAGTGAGACGATTGCAGCGGGGCGCGGGCGCTCGACGATTGAGAGCGGCGACGGGAATGATATGCTGATAGCGTCGACGAGCGAAAATCGGACGGGCGGCTCGACGTTCATTTATTCGGCGGGCTTGGACACGATCGAAAATTTTGAAGCGATCGGCGCGGGCACGGAGGATGAAGTGATCTTCAACGCGGGATTGACGCAAGTTGAGAGTTTTGGCAATGATGTGGTGATTGAGGCGGGCGCGATCGATCAGCTGACGTTGATGGACGCGGCGGATAAGAAGATAAAAGTCAACGGCGGGATATTCAAAGCGGGCTCGAGTTTGACGTATGAGTACAACGGCGGCGTCGATGCTTACGTTGGGACGGGCAATTATGCGTCGCTGGCGTTGGGCGAGAGCGGCGGAAATATTTGGCTCAACGGTTGGGACGGGCAACTTTATGCGAACGTTCGAGTGCTGGACGGTACGGCGGGCTGGTCGAATGAGACGCTTGTCGGCGGCACGAACATGGATAACATATTGGTCGGCGGGAGCGGCTCGACGAGTTTATGGGGCGGCTCGGGCGGCAACGACACGCTCAACGGCGGGTTGGGCTACAACGAGTACTATTATTTGTACGGGGACGGTTGGGACGAGATCAACAACGCGCGCGATGATGATGTGATCAGAATGTTGAACATAGGCGACGACGAAATTGCTTGGGAGTCGCAAGAGGTGACGGGCAATCGGATCAACGTGCGGTTCAATGATGGTGGCGGCTTGACGGTGAACAGTCGGGCAGATGTGATCTTTGAGAAGAGTGACGGCTCGCGTTGGTCGGTGGATCGTGCGTCGGGCTCGTGGTACCGACGGAATTAAAAAAATGATCCCGCC
>CALGGP010000387.1 GCA_937915885.1 uncultured Selenomonadales bacterium
GTGGGAACCGCTTCCTCGGTTGGGCGCCGCGCTCGGGGGGCGGGGGCGACGGCGGCGCCCATAAATCCACCGCTCAAATAAAACGGTCGAGGAACTCAAACACTCGATCAAAATACACCGCCGGATTTATTCTCTTGGCGTCCGCATGCCCCGCGCCCGATACCGTCCATTGCTCTTTGATCGGCGCGCCGCTCGCATCGAACAGCCGCCCCATCATCGAGTGCGCGATCAATCGATCCGCGTCGCCGTGTATGAACAGCATCGGAATTTTCGTCAGCCCGACCGCTTTGATCGGCGCCGCATCAGACACCGCCACTCCCGTTTCGATCCGACTCACCACGTCGACGCACGACATGATCGGGAACTCCGGCAGCCCGAAGATCACCTTCAACTGATCGGTGAACATCTCGTAGGCGCTCGTATAGCCGCAATCTTCGACCGCCGCCTTCACGTTCGACGGCAATTCTTTACCCGTCGTCATCATGACAGTCGCCGCGCCCATCGACACCCCATGCAAAATGATCTCCGCGCTCGGATCAACCCCGATAATTTTTTCAATCCAATCGACGACATCAGCACTTTCGCGCGCGCACATCGTAATATATTTTCCTTCGGATTCGCCCGCCGCGCGGAGATCGGGCGTGACGACATTCCAACCGCGCTCGAGATAAGCCTCGGCGTAGTCGTAAGCAAACTTCCGATCGCGTCCGTAGCCGTGAATCAGCAACGCCCACTTATGAGACGCCGTCGACGGTTTGAAATAATCGGCGACAAGTTTCAGCCCGTCGTCCGATGTGAGCGTCCACAATTCGCGCTCGAAATTCGGAGCGGGCGGCGCCGTCAATGAGGGATCGGCAATCGAAGCGCAAGCGGCGGGAGGCGATCCGTCGTCGCCGCGCTTGAGCGCATAATCCACGAAATAATCTCCGACCGCAAATCCGATCAACATCAACACCGTCAACAACGCAAAAATTTTTTTCAAAGCTGTTTCCTCCAATCATTTTTCTCCCAACGGTTTAAAAGGGGCGCCGCCACCGCTCCCGCCCACCGAGGCAGCGCCCCAATTTTGACAGCAGTTCCCACCCGCGTTGTCGGCGCCCAAATCTTTTTCGTAGCGCTCGCCCTGCTCGAGTGTCACCGTCGACGTGAGAGCCGCGCTGATTCGTCGCCCGCCTCTGCTCGAAGGCGCGCCGAAGGACGCTCGGGCGCCGCCGACGCGGGTGGGTACCACGGGCTAATTTGGGCGCCAACCTCCGTGGGCGGGAGCGTCGGTGGCGCCCTCATAAAAAATTTTTTACAGGAAAGGACTGATTATCTTCAATTGACTGCACACCACATCCAACAAAATTCTTTCGAGACCATT
The DNA here is from genome assembly GCA_937915885.1 of uncultured Selenomonadales bacterium. Lineage (GTDB taxonomy): Bacteria > Bacillota > Negativicutes > Selenomonadales > Selenomonadaceae > Quinella. Next base: position 1,364 of record CALGGP010000387.1, read on the forward strand.
CTCGTCACCGCCAACGGCACCCACATTCACGCCAAAACCGACGGTCAACAACTTTACGTCGACACCATGCGCGACAACATCGTCACCGTCGCCGTCGGTCCCGCAGGCACCGGCAAAACTTTCCTCGCCGTCGCACTCGCCTGTTTTCATCTCCGCGTCAAGGACGTCAAAAAAATTATCCTCACCCGTCCCGCCGTCGAAGCCGGTGAACGCCTCGGCTTTTTGCCCGGCGACATGCGCGACAAAGTTGATCCTTATCTACGCCCGCTCTACGACGCACTTCAGGAAATTCTTGGCTTCGATCTCTATCAAAAATTTACCGCCAAGGGCATTATCGAGATCGCGCCGCTCGCTTATATGCGCGGCAGAACTCTCAACGACGCCTTCATCATTCTCGACGAGGCTCAAAACACCACCTCTAAACAAATGAAAATGTTTTTGACGCGCCTCGGATTTAACTCCCGCATGGTCGTCACCGGCGACCTCAGTCAGATCGATCTTCCGCGCGGAATTCAATCGGGGCTCGCCGAAGCCGTTGAAGTTTTATCCGATGTCAAGGGCGTCGGGATCGCGCGCCTCGACACCGCCGACGTCGTTCGTCACGAAGTCGTTTCGCGCATCGTCGACGCCTACGCCCGCTATGAATCAAGGTGATCTCTCATGACTAATCGCGACTCCGTCAAGAAATTTATCGACGCTTGGAGTAATCGCGGCTCCGAAAAATCCGACGCCCAATTGTTTTGGCTCGCGCTCCTTCGCGCGCTTGACATCAAAGCCCCCGAATCATTCATTCAATCCGAAGTGCCCGTCAATGTCGACGGTCACTCATGCTTTATCGACATTTTCATCCCGTCGACGAAAGTGCTCATCGAAAATAAATCGCGCGGGATCGATCTCGATAAGCCCGCTCAACAATCCGACGGCATGTTTTTAACGCCGTTCGAGCAGGCGAAACGTTATGCCGATGCCCGCTCCTATTCTCAACGCCCGCGCTGGATCGTCGTGTGCAACTTCGTCGAGCTGCGCGTCTACGACATGGATCGATATTATGACAAAACCAGGCGCGGCGAAACTTACGAGCCCAATGTGATTGCCGTCGAGAGATTGTCGGCGGAATATGCGCGGCTCAATTTCTTAATCGATCCGAACGACGAAAATGTAAATCCGTCGATAAAAATTTCAAAGCGCGCCGCCGAATTGATCGGATCAATTTATCGAGCATTTGAAAGGGCGCCGTCGACGCTCTCACCCACAATGGACGTCGCCCCAAAAGTCGGCAGCTCCGACGGCGCCCCGAAAGTCGGCAGCCCCAACGTCGCCTCGAAAGTCGGCAGCCCCGACGTCGCCTCGAAAGTCGGCAGCCCCAACGTCGCCCCAAAAGTCGGCAGCCCCGAC
>CALGGP010000388.1 GCA_937915885.1 uncultured Selenomonadales bacterium
TCAATGCCGCGCGCCGTCTTGCCGATGCACGGGTCGCCGCCGACGCGGGTGATTGTCAATGCCGCGCGCCGTTTTGCCGATGCACGGGGCGCCGACGATGCGGGTGATTGTCAATGCCGCGCGCTGTCTCGTCGATGCTCGGAGCGCCGACGACGCGGGTGATCCTCAACGCCGCGCGCCGTTTTGCCGATGCTCGGGTCGCCGATGACGCGGGTGATTGTCAATGCCGCGCGCTGTCTCGTCGATGCGTGGGGCGTCGCCGACGCGGGTGGGAACCTCGACCCTCGTTGGGCGCTGCCGTTCGTGGGCGGGAGCGTCGGCGGCGCCCACATAAAAATTTTTCAATCCGACGAGATTCTCAATTGATGAACCGCCGACTTTTCGATGTCGACATCCGACGCCGTCCGCAGGAACGTTTCAAACTTGTCGCCCGTCGCCGTATTCACCGCCTCCACGTGCACGCCCGACGCGTCCACTTTAAACGTCACCTCGATCTTCGTCGTCTTCGGAGTGTTCGGCGGCAGATTGACGATCAACTCGCCGAGCAGTTTGACGGCGTGCGCGGGATCGGTCGCCTGCGGATTGCCGTCCTCGTCGACGCTCGGGATCAACGCGTCCTCGGTCGACATGTTTTCAAACGCCCGCAATCGAACCCGCTCCTGATTGTCTTCGATCGGATAATAAGTTTTCGTGGCGACGGCGGGCATTTTTTCTCCGATCTTGATAAAATTCTCGAGGATATATTTATTTTTGGTGCCCTTGGTGTCGATGACGCCGGGTCCGAACGAGCGCGGCGTTTGATCTTCGACCGAAAACTTTGCGGCAAGCTCCGCGCGCTTATCTTCCGTCGGCGCGCCGTCCGCTTGAGCGTCGGCTCCGCCGCCCGCGTCGCCCTCGATCGCCAGCCCGAGCATCGACGCATAGATCGCCGCGCCCTTCGCCACCGCCTGATCGGGATCGTGCTGTTGCACCTTGCCGGGGAATTTTTCTTCGACGGCTTTTTTGATCATCGGCATGTACGTCGAGCCGCCGACCAGCAACACCGTATCGATCTGAACGTCGGGCACTTTCGCCAGAGTCGAGTCGACAAAATTCATCGTCTGCGCAACTTTATCCGCCGTCAACCGCTCGAAATCCTTACGAGTGATCACCACTTCCGTCCGCGAGCCGTTCACATCGATGCGCACCTTCGTCACTTCTTTTTGCGACAGCTTACGTTTCGCCTCTTCGACTTTCGAGCGAATGTCCTGCCGCGTCTCCACTTCAATGTCGTCGGCTGTCAAACCGTTCTCGTCACAGCACGCCTGCAGAATGTAATTGAACAGTTTATCGTCCCAGTCCTTGCCGCCGAGCCGATCGTCGCCGCCCGTCGCCAGCACCGCGATCTTCTGAACGTCACCGCCCTGATCATTGGGCGTCATCGACATTTTTACGACCGTCACGTCGAACGTGCCGCCGCCGAGATCGTAGACGAGAATCGTCCGATCCTCTTGGAATTGTCGAGCGCAATAACTCAGCGCCGCCGCCGTCGGCTCGTTGATCAGCGACAGGACGTTGAGCCCCGCCAATTCGCCCGCCTGTTTCGTCGCCGACCGTTCCTCGAGCCCGAAATACGCCGGAACGGTGATCACGACGTTGTCGATCGTTCCGCCCTGAGACTCGACGATGTTCTTCAATCGGGCGAGAATCAGCGCGCTGATCTCGACGGGCGTATAAGTTTTGCCGTCGAAGGTGTAGGTGCGATTGGTCGCCTTGCCGATTTCGCGCTTGACGAACTGCACGACACGATCGCCGTCGGTCTCGATATTTTCTTTCGCCGCCTGCCCGACCACGACGTTATTCTCGTTCTCGAAAAACACGACGGACGCCAGCGTATTGGAATTATCCTCGTTGTTGCGAACGACTTCGGGGTTGCCGTTGGCGTCGAGCCGCGCGACGCAAGAGTAGGTAGTGCCCAAATCTATACCGTATGTGCTCATTCAGTTTTAGCCTCCAAAAAAATTTTTATCGATCGTTTTAAATGGGGCGCCGCCGAGAATTTTTATATGGGCGCCGCCGACGCCCCCGCCCACCGAGCGCGGCGCCCAACAGAGATCGCGGTTCCCACCCGCGCCGGCGGCGCCTTCCGTTTCTAAAGTCGAAGTCTTCAAAGGGCGGGTGGGCGGGCAAAAAACGTCACTCCGCGTCGGCGGCGCCGTGCCTTCGGTTTGAGCGGCGGATAAATCGGCGCCGCGCCCGTCCTTCAATGTCGGCGTCGAGCTTTCGGGTTGGGCAGTCGAAATTTCATCGCCCGTGGAGATTTTGGGGCTTGCCTCTGAAGGTTGAGCGGACACTTCGGCGCCCTTGGGGGATTGGGGGCTTGCCCCCGAGGGGTGGGTGGGCGGGATCAACTTTTTTTCTTCGGCTTCGATCTGCAGCAGCAATTTTTGAATGTGTTCGCCGTAGTCGAGCGACTTATCGATCGCAAATGAGACAAACGGCGTGAAACGCAATCTGATCCGATGCCCGATCTCCCGACGGATAAATCCGAGCGCGCTTTGCAGCCCCGCCCACGAATTTTTTACCTGCTCTTCATTGCCCATGATGCTCACGAAGATTTTCGCCTCGCGCAGATCGCCCGTCATCTCGACGTCCGTCACCGTCACGAATCCGATCCGCGGATCCTTAATCTCCTTGAGCAGCATCTTGCCTACTTCCTGTTTGATCAGTTCCTGCAGTTTTTCAACGCGCAGTTTCATGATTTTTTCTCCTCGGCGGCGTGTCGAGCCTCCGCCTCACGGTTGGCGTCCGCAATCGAAGTCTCGATCTCCTCCATCTTATAAGCCTCGATGATATCTCCTTCGCGGAAGTCTCTGAAGTCGACAATCGAAATGCCGCACTCATAGCCCGCCGCGACCTCTTTGACTTCGTCCTTGAAACGCCTCAGCGAATCGATCGCGCCGTCAAAAATCTCGATGTTGTCTCGCAGAATACGAATTTTGGAGTTGTTGAAAATTTTGCCCTCGAGCACGTACGAGCCCGCGACCAGCGCCTTTGAAAACTTCATGACTTTGCGAATCTCGACCTTGCCTTGGACGACTTCCTTATACTTCGGCGCGAGCATGCCGCTCATCGCCGCTTTGACGTCGCCGATCGCGTCGTAGATCACCCGATAAATTCTTATGTCAATGTTTTCGGCGTCCGCCAATCGACGCGCATTGTTGTCGGGACGGACGTTGAAGGCGATAATCAACGCGTTCGCCGCCGACGCCAACATGATATCCGATTCGTTGACCGCGCCCACGCCCGAGTGCACGATGTTCACTCGTACCTCGTCGTTTTTGTTGAGCGCGAGCAACGCTCCCGACAGCGCCTCGATCGAGCCCTGAACGTCGGCTTTGATCACGATGTTCAAATCCTTGATCGAGCCCTCTTGAATCCGTTGAAACAGATCGTCGAGCGAAACTTTTTTCGAGCGGATCAATTGAGTGCGTTGTTTGTCGAGACGATGCTCCGCGATCGACTTGGCAAGTTTTTCGTCGAGCGCCGCGAGAATATCTCCCGCCGCCGGCACGTCGTTTAAGCCGAGCACTTCAACCGGCACCGACGGTCCCGCCTTCTTGACCATGTCGCCGCGATCGTTGATCATCGCGCGAACCTTGCCGTGCGTCGTGCCCGCCACGATCGAATCTCCAATCCGCAGCGTCCCGTTCTGTACGAGCACGGTTGCGACCGGACCGCGTCCCTTGTCGAGTTGCGCCTCGATGATGACGCCGCGCGCGGCAGAATTCGGATTGGCTTTCAATTCTTCCATGTCGGCGAGGATCAAAATATTTTCGAGCAGCAGATCGATGTTTATTTGCTTCTTCGCCGACACTTCGACCATGATCGTCTGACCGCCGTATTTCTCCGGCACCAGCTCGTGATTCAGCAGTTCCTGTATGACGCGGTCGACATTGGCGCCGGGCTTGTCGATCTTATTGATCGCGACGACGATCGGCACGCCCGCCGACTTCGCATGATTTATCGCTTCAATCGTCTGCGGCATAACTCCGTCGTCGGCGGCGACCACCAGCACGGCAATATCGGTAACCTGAGCGCCGCGCGCGCGCATTGCGGTGAACGCCTCATGTCCGGGCGTGTCGAGGAAGACGATTTTTTTGTTGTTGATGCTGACTTGGTAGGCGCCGATGTGCTGAGTGATGCCGCCCGCCTCCTGCGCGGTGACGTGCGTCTTGCGAATGACGTCGAGCAGAGAAGTTTTGCCGTGGTCGACGTGCCCCATGACTGTCACGACCGGCGGACGCGATTTCATCTCGGCGGGATTGTATTCGATCTCGGGGATGAGCGTCGGATCGACCTCGGGCGGCAGTTCCTCGGCGTCAACTCCGAACTCGGCGGCGACCAGCGCGGCGGTGTCGAAGTCAATCTCCTGATTGATCGTCGCCATCACGCCCATCAAAAACAGTTTTTTAATGACTTCGACGGCGGTGCAGCTCATCTTCGACGCAAGGTCTTTGACGGCGATCGACTCGCCGACTTTGATGTGAGTCGGGCGCGCGATCTCGACCTTATGAACGACGGGCTGTTGACCGCGCGGCTTTTTCCGATTGCGCGGCGGACGAGCGTTGAGATTTGTCGTCTGCGGCGCGTTTGTTTTCGGCGATTGCCCCGCATTTTTCGTGCCCGTTCCGCGCGGAGTTTTGCCGCCGCGAGCGGGACGATCGGCGCCGTCGGTGGTACGACGACTGCCGCGATTGTCGGAGCGTTTCTGATCGCGATCGGCGGAAGCATGACGATCATGCCTTTGATCCGATCTTTGATCTGTTCTTTGATCAGTTCTTTGATCCGTCCGCTGATCCGACCGTTGATCCGATCTTTGATCCGAACGTTGACCGAACCGCTGATCGGAGCGTTGTCCGTCGCGCCGATCCGATCTTTGATCCGTCCGCTGATCCGATCTTTGATCTGATCTTTGATCCGAGCGTTGTCCGAACCTTTGATCCGATCTTTGATCCGTCCGTTGACCGAACCGCTGATCGGAGCGTTGCCCGTCGCGTCGATCCGATCGCTGATCCGATCTTTGATCCGTCCTTCGATCCGAACGTTGATCCGACCGTTGCCCGCCCCGTTGATCCGAGCGTTGTCCGTCGCGTCGATCCGATCTTTGATCAGTTCTTTGATCCGATCTTTGCGGCTCCGATCGCGGCGCAACTCGAGGCGTCGGCTTCTGCTCGACCTTCGGCTCGGGCTTGGGCTCGACCTTCGGCTCAACTTTCGCCTCCGGCTTCGGCTCGGGCGGAGTCTGCTCGACGACGGGCGTCGGCGCGGGTGCCGCACTTTGTTGCTCCGTCGGTCTCGGTCGACGCGCGAACGCCCCCTTCAGCAATTCATACGCCTCACCGTCAATCGCGCTGAAGTGATTCGCCACTTTGATCTTGCGTTTCTTGAGAAAATCGATGAGCACTTTGCTGTTCTGGTTGAACTCTTTGGCGAGCTCAAAAATCCTGTACTTCGGTTTTGTCGTTTTCGACATAGCTCCACCCCTTTTGTAAATGCCGGTCAAAATTTTGTCGCGCCCCGCGCTTTACGGGGCAATCATTTTTTCGAGTTCGTCATAAACGGCGTCGTCGACGGTTGTCCTGAAGGCGCGATTGAATAATTTTTTCTTGCGCGCCTTGGCGAGGCACTCCGCATTGCGACAGAGATATGCGCCGCGCCCTTGCGCCTTACCGTTGCGATCGACCGTTACTTCGCCCGACGGTGTTTTCACGCATCTGATGAGTTCGGATTTATTTCTGACCGCGCGACAGCCGACGCACGATCTTTGCTCGATAATCTTCTTAATCATCGTCGTCGTCATCGAAGAAATTAAAATTCTGCGCGGGTTTGGCCGCTTCTTCCTGCACAAATCCCTTATCAAATTCCTGATCGATGAAGGCGGCGATCTTCTGCTTCTTTTTCCGCTTCCGCTTCTTGAATGCGGGCTCCGCCGACGGCGGCTTCTGATCGCCTTCGACCTTCGCGCCTTCGACCGACGCCGCGCCCTCGAGCGTTGCTCCCTCGACGGGCTGAACTTCGGGCTTGACTTCGGGTTTGACTTCGGGCTTTTTCTTTTTCTTCTTCTTCTTTTGGAGTTTCGTCGTGACAAATTCGTCGCCGAGCGGATTTTCCTCCGCCTGATCCTTCGACTTGATATCGATCCGCCAGCCGGTGAGTTTTGCCGCGAGCCGCGCGTTTTGCCCCTCTTTACCGATCGCCAACGACAGCTGCTGATTCGGCACGATGACGCGCGCGACTTTTTCTTTTTCATTGATCGCAATCGAGAGCACCTTCGCCGGCGCCAACGCGTTTGACACGAAGAACGCCGGATCGGCACTCCACGCGATCACATCGATTTTTTCATTGCCGATCTCGTTGTTGATCGCCTGGACGCGAATGCCCTTGTCGCCGAGGCAGGAGCCGACGGGATCGATATTTTCATCATTGGACATGACGGAGATTTTTGAGCGCGTCCCCGCGTCGCGCGCGACCGATTTAATCTCGATAATGCCTTCGGCGATCTCGGGCACCTCGAGCTCGAACAATCTCTTCAACAGCCCGGGGTGAGTGCGCGACACATAAATTTGCGGACCTTTGGCGCCCTTCTTGACCTCCGCGATATAAGCCTTGACGTGGTCGCCGACGTTGTAAGTCTCATTGGGGAGCTGCTCGGCGGGCAGGAGAATCGCCTCGGATTTGCCGATATTGATGATGACGTCGCCGTGCTCGATGCGGACGACATTGCCGGAGACGATATCATTTTCCTTGCCGCTGAACTCTTGAAACAAAATGCCGCGCTCGATCTCGCGAACGCGCTGGACGACGAATTGTTTTGCCGCCGTTGCCGCGATCCGACCAAAATTTTTCGGCGTGACCTCGAGCCTGACGATATCACCGATCTCATAGCGCGGGTCGAGCACGTGCGCGTCGATCAGGGAGATTTGCGTAATCTTATCTTCGACCTGCTCGACAACGGTCTTGAGCGCGTAGACGTGATAGGTGCCGTTGTCGCGATCGATGTTGACTTCGACGTTCTGAGCGGTATCGAAATTTTTTTTGTAAGCGACGACGAGCGCGGCTTCGATGGCGTCAAACAAATCCTGCTCGGAAATTTCCCGCTCGAAACACAGCGCTTTGATGGCGTCGAGGAACATGACGTTTTGACCGGCGGCTGAACTTTTTCTGACAGGCAAAGCATTCACTCCTTCAAAAATCAATGTGCAATCGGACTTGGGCAATCGACTTGAGAGGCAAGGGTTCAATGTTTTCGATGTGCAAAAATTTATCATCGGCGCCCTCGAGCACTCCGACGACAGATTTTTTTCCGTCGACAGGAGCATAGAATTTTACTTCGACGGATTTACCCTTCTCTCTGACGAAGTCGCGCGGCTTTTTGAGCACCCGCTCGAGCCCGGGCGACGACACCTCGAGAATATACTGCTCGTCGATTATATCTGCCTTGTCGAGCGCCGCGCCGAATTTCTCACTGAACACCTTGCAATCGTCGAGATCGACGCCGCCTTCCTTATCGATGTAGACGCGCAGATACCAATCGCGCTCCTTGACGAACTCGACATCGACGAGCTCGAGCGTGGGAAATTGTTTAATGATCTCGGCGGCAAGATTTTCCGATTCCGTTTCGATTCGACTTGCCATCAAAACACCTCCGATGTTGCAAAATGAAAAAGCGGACTCGCGCCCACTTCCTTTCAAACCAAAAAATTAATCGCTCCCATAAGACAAAGCTGATAGTAACACACTTTTTTTTGGATTGCAACATTAAAATCGATCGGCTTGACAAAAATTTTTTGGTGTGATATGTTTTGCGCGCCGCGCGACGGGGCTGACAATCGGGCGAATGCTCGAGCCGAAGTCGGCGAGCACATCTGAGGGAAGGTGTATAAGTTTGTACGCGATAATCAAGACGGGCGGCAAACAGTATAAGGTAAGCGAAGGCGATTCGATCGTGATCGAGAAGCTCGACGTTGACGAGGGCGCGACGGTTGAATTCGATCAGGTTTTGACGGTGGTTGACGGCGACGACGTGAAGATTGGGCGTCCGATTGTCGACGGGGCGAAAGTCAGTGCGACGGTCGAGAAGAACGGCAAGGGACCGAAGATTCATGTGTTCAAATACAAGTCGAAGAAAAATTATCGTCGGCGTCAAGGGCATCGTCAACCGTTCACTCGAGTGAAGATCGAAAAGATCAACGCGTGAGATGACGTAAGATGATCCGAGCGGAAATTCATACGAACGGCGAAAAAATAATCGGATTTGCGATCCTCGGGCACAGCGGGACGGCTCCGCGCGGGCAGGACATCTACTGTGCGGGAGTATCGTCGCTGTCGCAATCGGCGTATCTGGCGCTGGCGAAGCATCTCAAGAGGCAAGTAAAATTCGTGCAGGCGTCGGGGAATTTGACGGTGAAACTGGACGGGGAGCCGGACGAATTGACGGAGGCGGTATTTCAAACGATGCTGCTTGGTCTGATCGAGATTGAAAAGTTGAGATCGGACGCGTTGAAAGTTTTGATTGATCCCGAAGAATAATTGTCCCGCCCGCCCTCAATAGGTTACCACCTATTAACCGTCGGGGTGACGGGGCGACGGATTGGTGGGCGCCGACGGCACTCCCACCCATCGAGTGCGGCGCCCGGATTGTGGCAGTGATCCCCACCCGTG
>CALGGP010000389.1 GCA_937915885.1 uncultured Selenomonadales bacterium
TACACCACATCACCTCGTCCTGGGCCGCGTGCTGCTTGCCGTCGGTCTCCCACGATGCCGGCGTCACCTGTACGTAGGTGTCGTTCTGGCCGTAGTCGGGGTCATCCTCCTTCAGCCATGTGGCATAGACCACCTCGCTACCGTTGTTGACCATGGCGCGTGCCTCGGCCTCGGTGTCGAAGTGCTGTGTCAGGTAGCTGTTGCGGGTGTCCTTCCACTTCGGCATCATCACGTTCTCTATCTCGTAGGTGGAGTACATGAAGTAGGTCTTCACGCTGTCGCCCAAGCTCAAGGCCACGTCGTCCTTCAACAGGAAGGGTGCGCTCTCGTTGTCGCGGAAAAAGCCCACCTTGCGGCAGGTGCCGAGGAGTAGGTTGGTGGAGTAGCCTATGAACACGTCGCCCTGCGAGCCTACGTAGGCATCGCCCGTGCCGGTAGACACCTGTTCGGTCGCCGTCGTGGTCACCACGGTCTCGTCCGACGACTCTTTCGTCCACGAGTAGTGCAGGCCGTCGAACGTGTCGAAGGTGGTCTCGGTCTCCGACACCAGTGTCGTGACGCCTATTCCTGCATGGGTCTCCATCTTCAGACCGGCATGGAAGCTGTAGTTCAGTTTCTCGTCGCCGTAGCCGCCGTTGACCATGGTCTTCGTCGTGGTGGTGATGAATTATTTCGGTGCCGCGAATGTCTTTGATCGCTTGAGCGATATCTTTTGCGCCGTAGATCGCCGAGCCCGCTACCAAAATGTTGGCGCCCGCCTCTCGAACGTCGACCGAAGTATCTGCGTTGATCCCGCCGTCGACCTCGATATCGCATTCCGCCTCGAGCTCTTCAATCATGTGATACAGCATGTGGATTTTCCCAAGCTGCGACTCGATGAATTGTTGCCCGCCGAAGCCCGGATTGACCGTCATAACCAAGATCAGATCGGCGAACTCGACAAGCTCTTCGATCGCCGACAACGAAGTCCCGGGGTTGAGCGCCACGCCCGCTTTGCAACCGAGATCATGAATTTGTTGAACGGCGCGATGAGCATGATTGGTAGCCTCGACGTGAAACGTGATGATGTTCGCTCCGGCGTCGGCGAAGGATTTAAATTGCGTCTCGGGGTGCTCGACCATCAGATGAACGTCGAAGGTCGCGGGCGTAATTTTTCGGAGCGATTTGACGACGGGCGAACCGATCGTAATGTTGGGGACAAAACTGCCGTCCATCACGTCGATGTGAATGTAATCGGCGCCGGCATCGACGACGCGTTTAATGTCCTCGGCAAGGTGCGCGAAGTCCGCCGACAAAATTGAAGGCGCAATGATCGTCATGTCGACGCCCCCTTACGACTTGAGCTCGGACGTGCAATGCGGACAACGCGTCGCATCGTCGGCAACGACTTCTTTGCAGTACGGGCACTTGCGCGGATCGGGAGCCGGAGCGGGTTCAGGCGCCTTCGGCATCAATCGATTGACTTGCTTGATCAGAATGAAAATCGCCGCCGCCATAATTAAAAAGTCCAAACACGTGTTGAGAAATACGCCGTAGGCAATGACGGGGGCGCCGGCTTCCTTCGCGGCGGCAATCGACTCGTACTCGACGCCAGACAGATTGATGTAGAGGTTCGAGAAGTCGACCTTGCCGAGCAACAGCCCGAGCGGCGGCATAATGATATCGGAGGTAAACGACGAAACGATTTTGCCGAACGCCGCGCCGATGATAACGCCCGTTGCCATGTCGACGACGTTGCCGCGCATTATAAATTTCTTGAACTCATCCCACAAAATTGAAACACTCCTTATTTGTTGAAATACAATCTGACTGCAAAGCCGTGCTTTTTCTTGGCACTCTTACAGTACTTGCGATAAATTTTCGCGAGATATTTTTGATCGGATTTTTCGAGCCCCGCGCCGTCGATGAAGATCGCCGCCTCGACTTTAAGGCGCTTGATCGTATCCAGCTCGCCGAGCCGCTCTTCGATGCATTCTTGCGTCGCCAACGGAAAACTCATCGGGTGATGCACTCGAAATTGTTCCTGCACCGCGCGCGTCTTCGGATTGTAAGCGCAATCCATTGAAAGATTGCCTTCGCCCGCCGAATAAAGCCGATCGTAGCCCTTCGCATCGAGCGGCGTATCCTTCAACGAAAGCACATCGCCGTCGGAATTGATCAATCGAACGTCGGCGCTCCGAACTTCGTCCTGCCACGTGTCGACATCGCGAACGTAAGAATCGAAGTCGACCTCTATGCGCTCGCCGCCCTGAGTGTACGGATAAAGCGCCGCCTCACGATTGGCGTCACCGAGGCGGAGCGCCGCCGCTATCGACGCCGTCATCGCCATTGCCTCTCGATTGAAGTTGTAAGTCATATCGGGGTCAACCACGTCGGCGCCGTCCGTCCAAATCGACGTGTCGAAATAAATCAGATCGTCGGGATGTTGATCGTTGTAAGCGTCGACCGCCGCCTCAATCCGCGTGAAACACTCGTTCCAATCCGCGCGGCTCGTCAAATCGCGGACGCCCGAACAACTTTTGCTGTGGAGCATGCAATCGAGCACAACGCAATCGGCATCGACGCCGAGCGACTCAATCAGCGAACGATTCTCGAGCACATGGATCGCGGAGTTGAGCGAATGATCTTTGCGCAGAGCCTTGCCGTCGGTGTAAGTTTTGAAAGTGCCGCCGTCCATACCGGTATCGTGAAACAGCGCCGCGATTTGCAGCTCGAGACGATCAATCGGAGCGTAATAAATATTATTGCCGTTTTCGAGCGCTTGATCGATTGCATCAGCCGCCTGTTGAGACTTAATCGCTACCAACTCGGCGTGATTGATGCCGTGATCGCTGTAGGTGCGAAGTTCCTTAAATTCCAGCGCCCGCTCGCGACCGCGCTCGTAATACTTCGACGCGACCTCCATTGCCCGACGGGATTGTTCGGAAAAATCTTCGGCGTTGGCGACATTGATCAGCAGGACGAGCCATATGAACGCGACCGATAATATTCTCGATATCGGCGCCCGCATCATTTCACTCCGTAGTAGTGCAACAGGGCTTGAGTGCCTTCGTTGCCGACGCCTTCACTCTCGAGCTTGCGCAGTTGACTGAGCACCATCGCCAAGATCGGCATCGACGTTCCGTAGGCGGTGCCGGTTTCGGTGCCGATCGCCAAGTCCTTTGCGAGATGTTTCAACATAAAGCCCGGATTGAAATCGCCGTCGAGACCCTTGCGTACGACGCCCGTCATTTGGAAACTGCCTGCCGCGCCCGTCGAGATCGCGTCGTAAACTTTTTCGATGTCGAGCCCCGACGCCTTCGCATAAGCAAACGCCTCGCACACGCCCGCCAACGTCCCCGCGATCGCGATCTGATTGCACGCTTTAGTTTTTTGACCCGCGCCCGCCGTTCCTTCATAGACGATATTTTTTCCGATCGCCTTAAACACCGGCTGAAGAGCATCGAAGTCGTCTTGAGCGCCGCCGACGAGGATCGTCAAGGTGGCGTTTCGCGCTCCGACATCGCCGCCCGTCACGGGAGCATCGACGGCGTGAATGCCTTTAGCCTTCGCCGCGTCGTAAATTTTTTCGGCGAGGATCGGTGACGAAGTCGTCATGTCGACCACGTAAGCGCCGCTCCGCGCGGAGTCGATGATGCCGCCTTCGCCGAGATAAATCTGCTCGACATCTTTCGGATAACCGACGATGGTGATCACGACGTCTTGATCGCGAGCGCAATCTCCCGCCGTCGAGCACCAACGCGCCCCGCGATCGATCAGCGCCTGCGCCTTCGATTTGGTACGATTATAAACACTGACTTCAAAGCCGGCGTCCATGAGATGCCCCGCCATTGCGGCGCCCATGATGCCCGTGCCGATGAAGCCGATTTTTTTGATTGCTGACAAGTTGCCTGCCTCCTTTCGACCGGCAAGTATAACACGGCAACTTTTCATTTTCAACATGAAACTTTCGACCGCCGCGCAATGACTTCGTCTATTTCGTGCCGACGCGACTGCAGATATTCATTCAGCGCGTCGTTGACTATTTCGCTTATCGTGCAGTTTCTGATTGCCGCCAACATTTTTACGTCCGCCTTCACCGTCGCCGACAACGTTGCCGACAACGACGCCTTCTGTTCTTGTACCTGCAATCCGAAATTCTTGACCAACGCTCCCAAGCCGCCCGCAAAGCCCGAGCCGATTGCGTTGAATTTCCATTCGGAGCCGTGCCGATATATCTCGCATAAAATTATCGCCGTCTCACATGAATAATCATCGACCAAATCATATCTCAACAATTCGACGCCGGATTTGCCGTCGAGCACACTCACATAGCCGCCCTCGAACTGTTGAAACGTCTGACGGCGCTGTTCGGCATCGTAAATCGTCAACGTCACATCGATCCGCGCAAGCGTCGGCGGAATCCGCGACAGTATAATTTTAAACTGCGCACCGTTCTCGACGTTGACATGCTCGACCGAGCCCGAAGGATTTATCGGTTGATTGTAAAAGACCATCGCCGAATCATTTGGCGCGCGCCCCGAGTCGTCAAGCAAAAAAGCGGCAGCGTCGAGCTCCATGCCTCCGCTCGAGCGCCAGCCCACCTTCAACACCAATTCTCGGAGCGTCGGATTTGTTTTCGTCACGTCGACCTTTTGACCGCGGATCACTTTTATCGGTTCTTTTCTCACGACAGTTATCCTTTCGAGCACCTTTGACAATATCATGCAATCGGACAACGCTCGATGCGGTTTAATGTTAATCTGCAGCGCGCGGCTGACGGTGGGCAACTTGTGATTTTCGAGATCGGGCAGCGCCTTTCGACACAACGTCAACGTGTCGACGTAATCATTTTGCAACCGTTGACCGAGCTCCCGCTCAAAATTACTGTACAGAAAACTGATGTCGAAGTTCACGTTATGCCCGACCAGCGTCTCGTCCGACAAATACTTCCACAATGCCCGAGCGATCATTTTAAACGTCGGCGCGCTCGAGATCATTTCGTTTGTTATGCCCGTGAGCCTTTCGATCTGCGTCGATATCCGGCACGGCGGACAAATCAAACTCGAGTATCTGTTGATCTCCTGCCCGTCGCGATATTTGATGCAACCGACCTCTATTATGTGATTTTTCTCGGGGCTGAACCCGCTCGTTTCGATATCTATAATTGTATAATCGCGCGGCAGTTTATCAAGCGCACGTCCTTTTTTGCGTTCCGACATCGGCGGTCTCCTTATCAAATGAAATTCAACAAGTGAAGTATATACTGCCGCTTTTTTCAATGCAATCGATCGCTCGAAAAATTTTTCCGATTGCCAACCCGATATAAAAAAAATATGACCGTCGCCGGTCGAATTTATATATCAATGGTGCCGTATTTTCATTTTAAATTGCGATATGCCGCAATGTTTATCAATCATGCACTCTCCAAGTGTGCAACATCTTGACGAACTCGGAGCTGCCATGATCGACAATCTCACTGTGCCCCAAATCCTTCGCGGTGACGATCGACATTTCTTCCGCCGTCAATGCGAAATCCCAAATGTCAATGTTCTGCATCATGCGCTCGACATGAACCGACTTGGGAATGATCGATACACCGCGTTGAACGTTCCAACGGAGCGCCGTTTGCGCAGCGGACTTATTGTATTTTTTGCCGATGGCAACGAGATCGGCATCCGTGAAAATCCCGTGCTTGCCTTCCGCCAACGGAGCCCATGCCTGCGGTTGCACACCGTAATTTTGCATGTTTTTGAGTGCCTCGGGTTGAGCGAAGAACGGATGCAGCTCAATTTGATTGACGGCGGGGATCGTCTTGACCGTCTCACAGAAATTCGTAAGGATCGCGGGATAAAAATTCGCCACGCCAATCGACTTCGTCAAGCCGTCCGCCCGCGCCGTTTCGAGCCCGCGCCACGCCGCAAAATAATCTTTCATCGGTTGGTGCAGAAGGATCAGATCGACATAAGGCAAATTCAATTTCGCCAACGAAGTTTTAACGGCATCGTAAGCGGTTGCCGCATCGACCATGTCCTGCACCCAAATTTTGGTCGTAATAAACAATTCGTCGCGAGTCGTCAAGCCGTCGGCAAGCGCACGTGCCACCGCTTTACCGACCGCCTCTTCATTTTTGTAAGCCGCCGCCGTGTCAATCAATCGATAGCCGACTTTGATCGCGTTGTAAGTGACTTCTTCGCACTGAGCCGCATCGGGAATCTGAAATACTCCGAAGCCCTCGAGCGGCATTTTGTAGCCGCTGTTCAATGTAACAAATTCCATAAGACATCGCTCCTCCGATTAATTTCGTTTCGACAATCCTTTCGACTTCAGCCACTGCTCCATAACGTTTGCGACTTCGACGTTATTCAAATCTGCCATCAAAAAATGCGTATTGCCCGTCACGCCCAAATCCGGCAGATAAACAATTTCCGCGTCGCCGCCATATTCATTTACAACTCGCGCCCATTTACGCGCAAGGTTCAATCGCACCCGCCAATTGTCTTGCCCCCAATTCTCCACGGGTTTATTGCCGCTCGGAATGTTGTCTCCGAAGTAGACGACGATCGGGATTTTTGTCAGCCGCATAAAATCTTCGAGCGCAACCTCTTGCCCGACGGCGGGAAAAGGACTCGTTGTCTCCTCGACGGACGGCAACTCTCCAATCGGAAACGGAAACGTGCCCGGCTCAAACGAAACAACCGCTTTGACTTTATCGGAACGCATTGCTGTCTCCCAACCCGGACCGCCGCCCGCCGAATGCGTTATCAAAATGCCCTCGCCGGATTTTTCAAAGACCGCAATCATCGCATCCGCTATGATTTTTTGATCGGTCGGGAAGCTCGGCGTCATTTGCCGAAAAAACTGCTCCAACGATGCCTCATCGCGCGGCACTTTCACGCCATCATAATAATTCGGGAACTCGCCGATCCTGAATGTGTTGTACCACAATTGATCGTCCGGTCGCGCGGCAAAATTATAAGGCTCCGTTGATTGTCCGGCTCTGCCGCGTCGAGGCTGATCCACCACGTAAACTTTATATCCTCTGCTCAAGAAAATATTTTGGAAGCCGTCTCGACCGTCGGGCGTTGTCTCCCAAGTTTTTCCCGATTGTCCGTAACCGTGGAGAAATATCAACGAATACTTTTTTTCTTTGATGGGGATTTGATAAAATACGTAAGCGTGATCACCGTGCAAAGTCTCGCCCGCAAAACTGTGCGGATCCGAAGTATCATACTTTCCGGCAGCGGTTACGACCTTGCCGCCGACCATAAAACTGCCTTGATCTGCAATGGTGACGGGTTTGCTCATTGCGCACACCGAACCTGCCGTCAAGCTCAGCACCGCCATCATCGACACTATAATTTTCTTCACAGCAACCTACTCAAAGTTCATAATCAATAATCCTTAAATACATTTTAATCGGTTGCAATCAAAAGTACAACGAAATTTAATCATACTGCTATGATTATTACGCATAAGGGAAGGGATTTTTATGATTGATACTTACCTGTTGTATCAACTGTCGGTATTTGCCGAGCACGGAACTCTTTCCGAAGCCGCAAAACATCTTAATCTGTCGCAATCCGCCCTCAGTCGATCGATGCAAAAGATAGAGCACCTGATTGGCGTGAAACTGTTTGATCGGAAAAAAATTCCATTGCCTTGAATGACAACGGCAAACTGGCCGCCGAGTTTGCGCAACAGATTTGTTTTCAAGTTCAGACCTCCATGGAAAAAATTCGAGCATTCGATCGAAAAAGCCGTACAATTTCAATCGGCTGTTGCGCTCCCGTGCCTCTCAACGATATTATTTTGCTGTTGACTCAAAAATTTTCCGGCATGACGATTGCCTCGGAGCTGAATAATGACGAATATCTTCTCAACGGTTTGCGGAATGATTTTTTTGATCTCGTCGTTCTGCATCAAAAACCGCTCGACGACGAAATGTTTTCGGTGCAATGCGGCAGAGAAAAACTTTTTCTTGCGGTACCGTTCCATCATAAATTTGCATCGCGAGGCGGAATTCATTTTGAGGATTTGAATGGTGAAAGAGTTTTGCTCTATTCGAAGATCGGATTTTGGTACAATCTTTGCTTTGAAGAGGCACCGAATGCAAAATTTATCATACAGAATGAACGCGAAGCATTTAAAGAATTGGCGGAAGCGTCAGCCTTGTTGTCTTTCACGACCGATGTCCTCATGGCGAACGGGTATTCGCAAAAAAATTGTATTTATAAGCCCGTGCTCGATCGAAAAGCCGATGTGATTTATTATTGCGTTTGCAAGACGAAAAAAACAGCCCGTTTTAAAAATTTGTTTGACGAGTTGAGAACGAGAGTTGCAACACACGGCAGGACGAGATATTGCCTTTGAATCATGCAATATTCCGATTGCCAACGTCCGAGCGCCGATATATAATAAATCGTTATTTTTTCAAACGGGAGGCTTCCAATGTGGCAAACGATATCATGATCATCAACGCGTTCGTCCTATACATCGGCGTGATGATGGGCATCGGCGTCTACTACTATCGTCAGACGCAAAACATGAGCGATTATTTTTTGGGCAATCGTAAGCTCGGGGCGTGGGTGACTTCGCTCAGCGCCGAGGCGTCCGACATGAGTGGTTGGATGCTGATGGGCGTCCCGGGCTTTGCTTACCTCGCCGGACTCAACTCCGCGTGGATCGCCGTCGGAATTGCGATCGGTACTTGGGCGAATTGGCATTTCGTAGCCGCGCGGCTCCGTCGATACACCGAGCTTGCAGGCAACTCGTTGACACTGCCGGAATTTCTTCAAAACCGATTCAACGATCACAGCGGGCTGTTGAGAATCGTCCCCGCGATCTTCATTCTCATATTTTTTATCCTCTACACTTCGTCGGGCTTCGTCGCCGCCGGCAAATTGTTCGAGACCGTCTTCGGGCTGCCGTTCCAAGTCGCGATCTTTATCGGCGCCGGCTCCGTCGTATTCTACACTTTGATCGGCGGATTCCTCGCCGTCGCCCGCACCGATTTCATTCAAGGCGTCATGATGTTCTTCGCGATCCTGCTCGTGCCGACGTGCGCGGCAATGTCGCTCGGCGGCTTCGGCGATACTTTCAACGCCATCGAAAACCTCAACGCGACGATGTTTCAACCGCTCACCAAGCCCGACGGCTCGACCATGGGCGCTATCGAATTGATCTCACTGCTCGGTTGGGGCATCGGCTATTTCGGGCAACCTCATATCCTCGTCCGATTCATGGCTATCAAATCGACTAAAGAAATTCCTCAAGCGATCCGCATCGCCATGACGTGGGTCACGTTGTCGCTCGCCGCCGCCGTCGCCGTCGGAATGATCGGCACCGTTTATCTCGACGTCACGCTCAAGGGCACCGACTCAGAAACCGTTTTTCTGTTGATGACCAATAAATTATTCCCGCCGATCGTTGCGGGGCTGGTGTTGTCGGCGGTGCTCGCCGCAATAATGTCAACGGCATCGTCTCAACTGCTCGTCGCCGCGTCGGCTTTCGCTCAGGATTTTTATAAAACTTTGATCCGCAAAGACGCCGAGCAAAAAGAATTGGTTTGGATCAGCCGCGCGTCGGTGCTCGTGATTGCATCGATCGCCGTCTTTTTAGGATTCAATCCCGACTCGTTTATCCTCGACATGGTTGCGTATGCTTGGGCGGGCTTCGGCGCGGCGTTCGGACCCGCGATCCTTATGAGTCTGTTTTGGAGACGGACGACGCGCAACGGCGTGGTCGCGGGGATCATCGTCGGCGGCTCGACCGTTTTGATTTGGAAGCAATTCGAGTTCCTCGGGCTCTATGAGATTATCCCTGGATTTATTTTCGCGCTGATTGCGATCTACGTCGTCAGTCTCATGAGCAAGCCGCCCGCTAAATCTCTCGTCGATACTTTTGATCGCGTCGACCAAAGTAAAATTTAATTTCCCAACCATCAGCCGTCTGTCGGAGCGACGATGATGGGGCGCCGTCGACGCTCCCACCCACCGGTGACGGCGCCCAAATGGTGGAAGCATTTCCCACCCGCGTCGGCGGCGCCCGATTTTTTTCTATTGCCCAACCAAGGTCTTGGTGCAGGCATGCGTCGGCGGCGCCCAATTATTTTACTACTGCCTCCGAGCGCAGCGTCCAATCGAGGTCGTGGTACCGCCCCGCGTCGACCGCGCCTACTTTTTCCAACAGCGCAAGCCTCGCGTCGGCGGCGCCCGATTGTCTCAAAGAGCCGCACACCGCACGGGCGGGTGGGTGG
>CALGGP010000390.1 GCA_937915885.1 uncultured Selenomonadales bacterium
ATTTTTTGTCGACGACGGCGATCAAGCGGCTCGGCACTCGAACATCGGAGCCGTACTTCAATCGTCGAATGTAATAAAGCGATTGCGCGAAGGCTCGCGCGCGACGCGATACTTCATTCAAGCCTCCGTCAAACTTAAACTCGAAAAGGATTTGCGGAGTGTAAAAATCGATGTTTTTTCGACTGTCGAATTTAAACGTTCGCGGCAGTTTCGAGCGGAAGAACTGAATAAACGCAACTTTGACTTCCTCCTCGTTCGCACAATCCGACAGTGCCTGCAATATATTTTTCTTCATGAGCTGACGGCGCTCATCTCCTCGATGATGGCTCGGGCGGCGGCGACGGGATCATTTGCGGCGCGGATCGGACGCCCGATCACCAGATAATTGGCGCCGTTTTCGAGCGCGGCGGCGGGCGTGGCGATGCGGCTTTGATCGTCGATAGAGGCGCCGGCGGGACGAATCCCGGGCGTAATGATCAAAAATTGATCGCCGCACGCCTGACGGATTGAGCGGGCTTCGCGCGGCGAGGCGACAACTCCGTCGAGCCCCGCCTTCAATGCCAGTCGAGCGAGACGAACCGCTTGATTTGTCATGTTTGATTGGAAGCCGAGATCATTCCAATCATCGTCGTTGATCGACGTGAGGACGGTGATCGCGATCAACTTCGGGCGTTCGATGCCGAGTTGCTCCGCGCGGAGTTTCAATTTATCGGCGGCGGTTTTCATCATGGTGAAGCCGCCCGAGGCGTGAATGTTGAGGATGTCGGCGCCGAGGTCGAGCAACGAGCACAACCCTTGCGCGACGGTATTCGGGATGTCGTGAAGTTTGAGGTCGAGGAAAATTTTTTTGTCGCGCGCCTTGAGCCAACGAACGATGTCGGGACCGACGGCGTAAAATAATTCCATGCCGACCTTATAAAAATTGACGCTGTCGCCGAGCGTCTCAACCAACTTTTTTGCGTCGCCTTCGTTGTTGAAGTCGAGCGCTACAATCAATCTGTCGTCATTCATAAAAATTTTTCCTCCTAAAAAAATAAAAGGGCGGGCGCCCGCCCCTTTTCATTCGATCACTTACGAGCGTTTTTCGCGGCGCGCCCTCTGACCGTCCGATCGAGCACCGCCTTGCGCAATCGGATTGCCGACGGCGTCACTTCGACGAGCTCATCATCATTGATATATTCAAGCGCCTGCTCGAGACTCAGGAATCGCGGCGGAATTAATCGGATCGCCTCGTCCGACGCCGTTGTCCGCATGTTCGACGCGTGCTTCTGCTTGCACGGATTGATATCGATATCCAGCTCCCGCGCGTTTTCTCCGACGATCATTCCTTCGTAGACTTTTTGCCCGGGCTCAATGAACATCGTCCCGCGATCCTGCAGATTGAATATCCCGTAGCCCGTCGTCGTGCCCTGCTCGAACGCCACCAACGACCCGCGCGACCGCCCGGGGATATCGCCCTTATACGGCGCGTAACCGTGGAAGATGTGATTCATTATCCCGTTGCCCTTCGTCGACGTCATCAGCTCCGAGCGAAAACCGATTAAGCCGCGCGCGGGGATCAAAAATTGTATTCGCATGTAGCCGGCGACTTCGTTCATCGATTGCATCTCCGCTTTGCGCCAGCCTAGCGACTCCATCACCGTCCCCATGAACTCCTGCGGCACTTCGACCGTCAGCTGTTCGATCGGCTCCAGTTTTTTATCGCCGTCGAATTTATAAACCACTTCCGGCTTGCCGATTTGTAATTCGTAGCCTTCGCGTCGCATGGTCTCAATGAGAATTGACAGATGCAATTCGCCGCGCCCGCTCACCTTGAACACGTCCGCCGAATCCGTCTCCTCAACTCGGAGTGCAACATTCGTTTGCGCTTCCTTGAAAAGTCGATCGCGAATGTGGCGGCTGGTGACGAACTGTCCTTCCTGTCCTGCGAACGGGCTCGTGTTGACGCCGAACGTCACTGACAACGTCGGCTCGTCGACGCGGATTGCGGGTAATGCTTCGGGCTGATCGATGTCGGCAATCGTGTCTCCGATCGATACTTCGCCGAGCCCCGTCAACGCGACAATCTCACCCATAATCGCTTCGCTCGTCTCCGTCCGATTGAGCCCGTTGTAGGAAAAAACTTTGGCGACTTTCGCGCGCTTGATGCCGTCGCTCGTCATGAGCGCTACCGTTTGCGCGGGCTTGATCGAGCCGCGTTGGATTCGACCGATCGCAATTTTCCCGACGTAATCATCAGCCTCGAGCGTCGTCACGAGCATTTGAAGCGGCGCATCGAACTCACCCTCGGGCGGAGGAATTTCCTTATAGATCGTCTCCATCAGCGGCTCGAGGTTCGTCGATTGATCGGACATGTCGAGCTTGGCGATGCCCGCCTTCGCTGCGGTGTAGATCACGGGAAAATCGAGTTGCTCATCGTCGGCGTCGAGCTCCATAAAAAGTTCGAGCACTTCATCAACGACTTCGTCAACGCGCGCTTCGGGACGATCGATTTTATTGATCACGACGATCGGCTTGAGTTTTTGTTCGAGCGCCTTGCGCAAAACATATTTCGTCTGCGGCATCGGACCTTCAAACGCGTCGACAAGCAACAGCACGCCGTCAACCATATTCAAGACGCGCTCGACCTCGCCTCCGAAGTCCGCATGCCCGGGCGTGTCGACGATGTTCAGTTTGATGTCCTTATAATTGATCGCGGTGTTCTTCGACAGGATTGTAATGCCGCGTTCGCGCTCGAGATCGTTTGAATCGAGGACGCGTTCGGCGACCTGCTCATTCGAGCGGAAGATGTGACTTTGTTTGAGCATCGCGTCAACGAGCGTGGTTTTGCCGTGGTCGACGTGCGCGATGATCGCGATATTTCTGCGTTTCTCATTGAATGCCATTAACTATAAGATTCTCCCTTTGGTTTAATTTTTGAGAAGAGCGGCGTAGTGAGCGCGCTCATCCTTCGGAATTTCCAGCAACTCCATAGCCTCGTCGACGGTCATGTTGAGCTTGGTGATGAGACGACGCAGGTTTGCGAGCGACGCCTCCGCCTTGCCCTCGATTTTGCCCTTGGCGAGACCTTCCGTTATTCCCTCGAGCTTGCCTTCGCTCTTGCCTTTGGCGAGACCTTCAGCAATGCCCGCCTCTCTGCCCTCTTCATAGATATCGTCCAAAGTAATAACTGCCATCGATTTTTTCACCCTCTCTTTTCCACGAACCGTTGAAATTCTGTCCGCTAACACATCATTATTCATTGCCTGCGCGTTCTTGTTGAAGAAATCCTGCAGGAGAAGGTCAAGAGGCTTTGCACCTTCGCGTTTCGCGCCGTTGACGTAAACGATGTGCGCGCCGTCGTTAAATTGTTTATCGATCTCTCGAATCATTCTCTCGATGTGATAAATTTGCTTGCCGCCTCCGAGAACGTCCCGCTCGGTAATGAATATGACAAACGTCTCCGGAATGTCCTTGAAATCCTTTTTCTTGTCGAAAATGTTTGCGTCGATCAGACTGCTGTAGAACCGCGCGCGTTGCGCAATCGCACCCGAGCTCCGACGTTGTACTTCGATATTGTAAAACTTCTTGCCGTCGGTGGCAAACGCGTCGAGCCTCACGCTGCGCCCGTTTTCGTTCGACAGAATCACCTGCGTCTTAGCCGATTTAACAATCAGCTCCGGCATGTCGAGAATGGTGCGGAGAACAAGCTGAGTGCATTCGATGTTGTCTTGGAAGCAGAGCGCAAACAGAATATCGTCCATCAGACAATATTCGTCGAGATCGATTTTCGCCGCATAACTTTTTTCGTTACTCATCTCGAATGTTTACGCGTGATGATTGACTGCCATCGCCGCCGCGATCGCCGCCCCCAATCCCGAGCCTCCGTTGTCGAGAATCGTGTCAACCTTCGACGCTTCCTCGCCGAGCAACTCATTCAGCGCCTTTGCGATATTTTCTTTGACGAGCGGCATTTTCTCGTAGACCGAGCCGTCGACCGCAATGTGCTGACGATTGATCTTGCCCGTGCCCGTCCGATGCCAGATGATCCCGACATACGCCGCCGTCACCAGCCGCGCGGAACGAATCACCATCGCCGTCGCCAATTGCTTGATCTTCGCGCACTCCTCACTGTCGATATCTTTGCCTGTCTTATCTTTGACGATCGCCGCAATCCGATTCCCGTCAATCGTGTCGTCCATCAGCATGCTCGACAGATCGATCGCCGTGAAGCCGTAATCTTTGCCCTTCTCATCGAACAGCTCCGACAACGCCATCCCGAACAATTCTCCCATGTAGCGACCGCTGACCATCTTCTCGAGCCGCTGCTCGCCGGGTTTTTCCGATTGCTCGTCGAACTCGAGATCGAGACGATTCGGCGTCAACTTCATGAAATTGCCCGACTCGAGGTTGAGGATCATTCCGCCCACGCCCGCGTTCTCGGGATCGTTGATCGACGCCTCAACGTAGCAGTTATTTTGCCCCGTCGCATAGATCGAGCCGATGTACGTATCGGGCTGCTGATATGCCGCCGACAACAGCACCGCAACCGTGTCATTGATCACCGCGATCGGCTCAACGTTCGTGGCTCCCACGCGCTCGAGCGCCTCTTTCAACAGATCATTGACGATTTTGCCCTCGACCCCGGGCGTCTTAAATTCCTTCGTCCAAATGATCAGCTCCGCGTTGTAGAGATTCGTTTGATCCGACGGGAAGCTGAACGTGTGACCGAGATAAAATTTCGTCTCGTGATCCTTGTCGATCGCCTCATCGATCAGCCCCGCAAGGAAGTCGAACATCTGCTCGGCGGTGGAGTCGGCGGCGATGTAATTGTATTCGCCCGGGACGACGAGCGGCTTGCCGACCTTTTTGATGACTTCAAAGCGACCGGCGCCCTCGAGCTTAATGCGCTGAACGCGGACGTTGGTGCCGCCGAAGTCGAGCGCGAGGAACTCGCCGGTCTCCTTACCGGTGGGCAGCCCGACGTAGGACTTGAGCATGCGCAGCGAAGAATCGTTCGGATCGTTGAGCCCGAGCTTGAGATCCTGCCGAAAGTTCGCGGCGACTTCGCGGAGCTGTTCGGCGTTGACGGTGAACTCGTCGATGAGAGATTGAAGCAGTTGTCTGTCCAAAGCCATTTTAATACTTCCTTTCTGATTGGAATGAAATCTGATGTGATTATATCAATTTCTAACGTCGATTGCATTAAAAAAATTTTCCCCACCCGCCCAATATTCCCTGCGGGAATTGCGCTTAGGAGCGACGGAAAAAAAATTTTTCGACCCGCCCACCCACCAGATCGGAAGAGC
>CALGGP010000391.1 GCA_937915885.1 uncultured Selenomonadales bacterium
AGAAATTTATCATGCGCGGCAACGTCGTCGATATGGCGACCGGCGTTATCATTGGCGCGGCGTTCGGCAAAATCGTTTCGTCGTTCACGTCCGATATTCTCATGCCGCCGCTGGGTCTCATGCTCGGCAAGATTGACTTTTCCAACCTGTACATCAACCTTTCCGGCGTCGAGTACGAATCGTTCGCTGCCGCTAAGGAGGCGGGCGCGCCGATTATCGCTTACGGCGTTTTCCTGAATACGTGCCTCGACTTTCTGATTATGGCGACGGCGATTTTCATTCTGATTAAGTGGGTCAACAAGGTTATGCCGCCGCCCAAACCGGCTCCGACGAAGGAACCGCGCAAGTGCCCTTACTGCAAGGAAGTTGTTGCTGACGACGCTACCAAGTGCTCGCACTGCGCGTCCGACATCGCTGGCAAGTAAAAATTTTTTCCGAGTCGCCTTAACGGGCGGCTTTTTTTATTTGCAGATTTGCCACGCCTTTACGAGTTCCAGCGCCGCCGAGTACGGGTCTTCCGCCGCCGCTACCGCTGATACCACGAAAAATCCCGCTACGCCCGTCGCCGCCAGTGCCGGTATGTCCACAAGTTTCACGCCGCCGCCCACTACGACCGGTATCGCGCTGATTTTTACGAGTTCCGAAAGTTCGTCGAGCGTCTGCGGAATTACTACGCCGTTTTCGTTCAAGCCGCAGTCCGGCTTCGTCGCCGTCTCGTGCAACGGTCCCGCTCCGAAATAATCTATCGCGCTCACGTTCGCAGTCTTGACGTACTCGATCAGATCAACCGTCCGCGCGGAGAGCCCGATGATCGAGTCGTCGCCGAGATATTTTCGGCAGATGTCGACGGGAATATCCGATTGCCCAACGTGAATCCCGTCGACCTTCACTCCCATCGAGCGCGCCGCCAACACCACGTCAAGCCGATCGTCGACGAGCAACGTCACTTTCGGATTGAGCCTTTCAATGCTCCGCGCGGATTGTCTGACGAGATCAATCAATTCTCGAGCCGAGGCGACTTTCGAGCGAATCTGGACGGTCGTAAAGCCGACGCTGATCGCCGCCGCCACTATCGACGCAACCGGACGCTCGAGAGTATTTTCGGGTCCGACCACCAGATACGCGCTGATATCCAATTGTTTGCGCATATAATTCTTCCTTTCAATAAAAAATTTTTCGGGAGGTATATTGCCATGAAAAAATTTTTAGCCGCGTTGGCAGCCGCCTGCGTCCTGTTCACCGGCGCGCCAACTCAAGCCGTCGAGGTCGGCAACGATTGCGTCATCGAAGTTGAGGGCATCGCTTATCCCAACACCGGCGAACCGCTCAACGCCACGCAACGCACCGCTCAACTCTACGCCTATCGTCTGCTTGCCGAGCACGTCGGCGAACTCCACATCACGTCGTCGACCACCATTCAAGAGGCCATCGAAACCAAAAAGGGCAAAACCGATGTCAACCGTTCTTTCCACGACGACGTGAGCGCGCGCGTTGAAACTGTTGTCCATGGCGCGATGATCAAAAAAACGTATCGCGATCCCGACGGCTCCTTCCACGCGATTGCGCGCCTGTCGATGTTCGGCGGTCCGAAATCGATCGCCAACGCCGTCCTGCCCGAGCAAACTTCCGTTGAGGCATTTCCTCCGCCGATCTACACCAACGTTGAGAGCGGCAACTTCGACGGCAATTGCACCGGTCTCATCATCGACTGCCGCGATATGGGGCTCGATGTGGCGATCGCGCCCGCCATCAAATCTGCCGACGGCACCGAAATTTATACCTATCGCAACGTGACTCGTCAGATGGCAACCGAGCGCGGGATGGTCGCTTACTCCGACAGTCTCGAGGTTGGAGTGCAACGCGCGGGGAGTAATCCGCTCGTGATCAAGGCAATGTTCGTCAGCGGCGAGTGCGACGCCGTTGTCAGCGACGCCGACGCTTCCAAAATTCTTGCCGTCAATCAGACCGCGCATTTTCTCAACAATTGCATGGTTGTGTTCGTGAGGTGAGATCATGAAATTTTTATTATCGATCGTGATGGGCGTCGTGATGATGTTGTGCGCGTCGACGGCGCTTGCCGAACAAGAAATTATCGAGGCGGACGGCTCCTATGTGATGGATTCACGGCTCGACGAGACGGCGGCGTCGGCAACCGCCCGCGCTCGAGAAGAGGCAAAACGCGCTGCCGTCGATAAGGCGGGCGTCTACCTCGAGGCGTATGCTAAGACCGTCAACATGGAATTGGAGCGGGACGAAATCCGAACGGTCACCGCGCATTTTCTGAAGGTGCTTGAAGAAAAACCTTCCGTGGCGGTGATTCAAGACAATCTGCTTGAATTCACCGTGCACATCAAAGCGCTGGTCGACGTGAGTGACGCCGAGCGGTTGAAGGCGATGATGCAGGATAAAACGCAACTCGAAATCATGTCGGCGCAAAATCGGGAGCTGCAGACGAAGTACGACGAATTGAAAGCGCAGATGGAGGCGCTCAAAAAGAATTACGACTCCGCTGATGAAAGTCAACGCGCGCAATTGAAACGAGAGGCGGCGCGCAACGATGAAATTTTTAAAGCGATGCAGTTACTCGAGGAGGGCAACGGATTTTATTTGAGCGGTGATTATTCTCGAGCGCTCGACTGCTATAACCGCTCGATCGACATCAATCGGACGTCGGCGGATGCGTATGATAATCGCGGCTTGACGTATTATCATCTCAACCGCACGAGCGAGGCGATTGCCGACTTCACGCGGGCGATCGAGCTGAATAATTCGTTTGCTTACGCTTACAACAATCGGGGGCTGGCTCGACAGGCGGCTGGCTCGTCGGAGGCGGCGCTGGCGGATTACACTCGGGCGCTGTCGATCAATCCGAAATTCGTCGTGGCGCTCAACAATCGGGCGAATACATACGCCGCGCTCGGGCAATCGCAAAACGCGCTGAACGATTTGCAGGCGGCGCTCAACTTGGAGCCGAGCAGTGCGGAGGCGCACAACAATCTTGGGAGCGTGTATGTGACGATGAATCGGCTCGACGAGGCGCTGAGTGAGTACTCGACGGCGTTGAAGTTGAAGCCGAATTATGCATCGGCGTTTTACAATCGCGGTTGGGTTTATTATCGACAGGGAAAATATTCGGAGGCGTTGAATGATGCTCAACGGGCGGCGGCGCTCGAGCCGAATAACTCTGCGTTCCGTGAGCTGGTCGGTCGTGTGCAATCGAAATTGAGCAGGTGAGATCGATGAAAGG
Organism: uncultured Selenomonadales bacterium; assembly: GCA_937915885.1. GTDB lineage: Bacteria > Bacillota > Negativicutes > Selenomonadales > Selenomonadaceae > Quinella. Next base: position 3,248 of record CALGGP010000391.1, read on the forward strand.
GCTCGTCAAAATATTGTCGGCGATATTTTTATTGATGATCTGATTGATGCCGATTGAGACGATCGAACATGCGAAGTGGCAGGCGGAATTGAGAGCTGATCGAGCTATAATCGAGCAGGTCGGAGTGTACATTTCGAGCGAATCGGATGTGCAGGGCTTTCAATTGACGGAGGACGAAGCTTAAAAGATAGCGGCGCGCTTGATACAAATGATCGACGTGAGCTACAATCTGGAGCCGAAAGAACCGAACCTGTTAGTGCTCGGGTGAAGGAGGACGGCTGATGAGGAAGAAATTATTGACGGCGCTGTTGGCGGGCGCGCTGCTGTTGACGACGTCGGCATCGGCGGAAATCAAACCGTATGACGGCAAGGGCGAATACATTATGAGCGATTTCGAGAGCATTGAAATTGCAAAACAACGTGCGCGCGCGCGAGCGGAGCAGGACGCCAGGGATCAAGCGGGCGTATATTTGGTCGGCTATTCTCGACAGAAAAATTTTCGATTGACGGCGGATGAGATCACGACGATCACGAATAACATCACGGGCGTGGTCGGCGAGGTCAATTACCGTCAAGAAATTTTCGAGGCGGGCGGCTTGGCGGGTGTAAAGTACATAGCGCGGTTGACGGTGAACATCGACACCGACGGGATAACGCGTTGGCTCGAAAAAAATGAACGCGAGAGACAAACATTGCTCGAGCAGGATGAAGAATTAGAGAGGGCGGCGCGGGAGAATGACAGTCGGATTGAGGAGCTCAACCGTCAATATGCGTCGGCGTCGTCGGAGTCCGCGCGGAAGAAGCTCAAGGCTGAGATTGAGACGCTCGACAATAATTTCATGGCGATCCGAAAATTGAACGAGGGCAATCGGCTGCGATATTAGGGAGATTATCTCGGAGCGCTGGATCGATATAACGAGGCGTTGATGCTCAATCCGAAATATGCGGGCGCATACAATAATCGGGGCTCGATATATGATGCGATGGGCGAACACGATCGGGCGTTGGAAGAATATTTGAAGGCGTCGAAATTCGATCCGAAGGCGGCGAATATTTACAGCAATATCGGCGTGGCGTATCGCGACCTGCAGGATTACGAGCGGGCGCTCAAAAATTTTGACAAGGCGCTAAAACTTAATCCGAACTATGCGTTGGCGCTCAACAATCGCGGCGCGCTATACAATGAGCTCGGCGAATATGAGAAGGCGCTGGCGGATTACGACAAGGCGATCGCGCTCGAGCCTGAGGATTCGACGACGTACAACAATCGGGCGTTGGTGTATGATCGATTGAAGGATTACGAACGGGCGCTGGCGGATCACAACAAGGCGATCGAACTTGACCCGGGCAATTCGAGTGCGTATAACAATCGCGGCGCGACGTACGACAACATGGGCGACACCGAGAGGGCGCTGTTGGATTTCACGCGGGCGCTCGAATTGAATCCGAAGAATGCAACGGCGTATAATAATCGCGGAGTGCTTTTCAATCGATTGCAGGATTACGCGCATGCGGTGGAGGATTTCAGACGCGTGATCGAATTGGAGCCGCCGAGTGCACAGGCTTATAACAATCTGGGCTATGCGCATTATAAACTGCAGGACTATGCTCAGGCGCTGGAGGATTTCAATTTTGCGATACGGTTAAACGAGAGGGACGCGGCGGCGTATCACAATCGTGCGACGATCTACAGCGATTTGAAGCAATACGAGCGGGCGATCGAGGATTTCACGCGAGCGATTGAATTGAAGCCCGACTATGCGGTGGCGTATGGCAGTCGCGGGATGGCATATGCGAATATCAACGAGCACAAGAAGGCGATCGCCGATTACACAAAGGCGCTCGAATTGGAGCCGGATAATGCCGTTGCGTATTTCGGGCGCGGGCTGTCGTATGCGCAATTGCAGGATTACAATCGAGCGAAGGCGGATTGCGACAGGGCGATAGAACTCAATCCGAATTTAGCGGAGGCGTATATCGTCCGAGCGGTGTGTTATAAAAATCTGGGCGACACTGACAAAATGCATGAAGACATGGCTGCCGCAAAGCGATTGGGCGGCGCCTGAAGATATTATTTGTTCATTGCGGCGTCAAGCCGTTTTATTTTGCCGTTCATCGTGTCGACGAAGCCCGGGCGTATGTCGGCTTTGATCAAAACTTCCGTCCTGATGCCGCGCTCGGCTAATACGAACGTTGCGCGCTTGACGACCGTCATCACTTCGTCCCAATCGCCCTCGATTTCGGTGAACATCGACGACGTTTTGTTCGGCAGCCCCGACTCGCGAATGACTTTGACGACTTCCGCGACGTGCTTCGACAATTCCTCGCCGACACCGACTGGCGCGATCGATACCGCTATCAATGTGTTCATTCAGATTTCCTCCAATCGCAGGGCGTTCGTGACGACGATATGAGCCGAGTTTTCGTAGAGCGCGTCTAGGAACGCAACCTTGAAACTTGCCGGTGCCGTCGTGTTCGATGCCGCGAAGACTCCCGCCGCATTAAACGCCGCCGACGCTGTCACCGCCGCCGTAAACGGATCGGTAACCGCCAGATACACCGCCATCACTCCGCCGAGCGAACAGCCGCCGCCGGTGATCTTAGTCATCAAAGGCGAGCCGCCCGAGGAGTAAGCGATCGATTTGCCGTCGGTGATGAGATCATCGGGACCGCTGACGGCTACCGCCCCGTCGATGTGCCGAGCGAGAGCAATCGCGGCGCTCCGCGCGGATTCAACGTCATCGGTGGCGTCGACGCCGCGCACCTTGCCGATCGATTGAGCGTCGATCAGCCCCCACAGTCGAGCGACGGCAATAATCTCCGAGGCATTTCCTCTGACGATTGTCGGGGGAAAATTTTTCATCTGATGAAGTAATTCCGTCCGAAGAGTGCTCATACCGATCCCGACGGGGTCGAGCACCCAAGGCGTGTCGTTGGCGTCGAGCGCGCGGATCATTCGCGGCAGCGTCTCTGCGTAGAACGGGAACGCGGTGCCCATGTTGATGTAGACGGCGGGCGCGATCGATGCGATTGCTTCACACTCGTCGGGAAGATACAACATGGCGGCGGAGCCTCCGACGGCGAGTTGGGCGTTGGCGACGAAATCTTGAGTGACGGTGTTTGTGATCGACGGCGCCATAGGATTTTTCGCCCGCGCATCCTCGACCGCCGCCTTTATCCTCAATTTGAGATCAACTTCATTCAAAACAATCACTCCCAAAAAAATATTTATATGGGCGCCGCTCAACGCTCCCACCCACGGAGCGCGGCGCCCAACCGAGGCTGAGGTTCCCACCCCGCGTTGGCGGCGCCCGTCCCTCATCGGCAGCGCACAACCCCGCGTCGGTAACGCCCCGCCCGCGTCGGCAGCGCCCGC
>CALGGP010000392.1 GCA_937915885.1 uncultured Selenomonadales bacterium
ATACTCCCGCGTCAATTGCTCGCGCCGCGCCGTCCAACTGATCGGTCGCTCAACCGTCGTCGGCGCCTTCAGATCATTTTGTCGCAGCCGATAAATCACTGAAATATTTTCGCGCGCCTCTTTCAATTGCGGCACCAACACCAGCGCGTGCTCGAAATCCGCAATCGCCTCGTCGTATCGACCGATGATCATGTAAGCGCGCCCGCGATTGTACCACGCCTGAGGAAACAACGGCTCAATCCCTATCGCCGCCGAATAATCCTCAATCGCCCGCTCGAAATTATTCAACTGCTCATGCGCCAGCGCCCGATCGTAATATCCCTCGAGCGTCGGCTTGAGCGCCAGCGCCGCATCGTAATCCTCGAGCGCCTGATCGATCAGCCCGACGTTGAAATACGCAATCGCCCGTTCGATGTGCGCGGCGGGATCGTTGGGATTTTCCGCGACCTTCCAATCGGCGGCGTCGAACGATTGAGCGGAGCCGTCGGGCGCCAAAGCCTGACGCCAAGTGTTGAGAATGTCCTGACCGTAATACGTGCCGGGCACCGCCCACGTCCCGCCGAGCCCGACCCAATTATCGACCTTGTATCGACGCACGTCACGAACGATCTCGTAGCGCGGATCGCTGATCGCCGTCGAAGGACGCCGCGTCGACGAATACGCCAACAGATGTTGAATATGAGCTCGAGCTCCGAGGCGCGGGCTGTCAAACGTCGCGCCCTTGGCATGATTGCCCGTCGCTCCGAGCCCGCAATAATTGTTTTGCGTCCAATCGACATCGCCGCCGTATGCGAACGCGCCGGTCTCTTTGATCGCTTGACACAACGCCACGTCCGCGCGGATGCCTTCCCTCGACGCTTCCTCATAATAAATTTTGACGATCTCCTCGACCGAGCAGTTGAGCTTCGGCGTCTGATTGCGATGATTGATCAATCGGATCATCTGCTGTTGAGTGGCTTGCGCGTCGCCGAGGATTGTGATCGATTCGAGCGGCTCATTGATCGAAACGAGCGGCGCATCAAACGGATTTGCCGGCTGAATTTGCGACCGCCGATAAAATTCTCTGATCATCGCCGCGCGCTCTCGATGCCGTTGCGCATACCAATCGTCGCCGTTATTCTCGGCAAAAAGATTCGACCCGCCCAATTCGAATTGCCGTTGCACGATCGCCTCGAGCGGCTTGTCGGGATTTTTGATGATGTCGTAGAGCACCATGAACAGCGTCCCGCGCCCCATGCCCGCTTGACAGTGAAAGTGCAGCCACGCGTCGGGCGGCAGCTCCTTGACGAACTCCGCGAACTCCGCAATCAATTGCGGCTCGGGCGCACTCATATCGGGATCGGTGAAGCGGACGTATTTAAAACCTTCGCGCTCGACCATTTCTCGTTCGCTCTCGACGGTTTTGACTTTGACCGTCAACGGTTGAAACAATTTTTTATCGGCGTTGCCGAGCGGCTCGAACGTTTGACGGGTGCCGACGATTGCATTCAACCGCTCGATCTCGTCCTGCTCGACCTCGGCGGAAGTTTTTCCGACGTTGCCCTGATTGTATTGCACATACCAACTGACGGGCGTGCCGTTGACGAAGCCGTGAGACTCCTGACGGAGGTCGACGATATAAATTTGATATCCGCGCGGAAGTTTCGAGCGCAGTTCTTTCAGAGAGGCGACCGTAGGTTGAGCGCTTGCCGACGCTTTCAATTGATCGTCGAGCCGAAAATTCCTCAACCGATCGTCGCCGTCGAGCCGCCATTGCGCATTGACTGTGGTCGACAACAAAAACATCATCAGCCACAAAAAAATTATCGGACGCCGCCAACTCATAATGTACCACCGAGATTTTCAATGGCGTCGATGACGACGATGCAGTTCGATTGCACATTTTTCATCACGACGAGCATTTTGTCTTCGGGGATCGCCACGCAGCCGCCGGTGTACGGTTTCGCCGGTCCGAAGCAGTGCAGGAAAATCGCCGAGCCCTTGCCGGGCGTGCCGCCCTCGTTATAGCTGATGTTGAGGCAGTAGAGGTAATGCGGATTGTAATCGATGATGTGTTCGCTGTTTTCGGTGTCGAGCGCGGGATATTGACGGATATCGACGAGATGATTGTACATCATGCCGTCGCGACCGTCGCCCGACCAATAATAATTGCCGTCGACGCGAGTGTAGGGCATTGCGCAGCCCGGGTCTTTATTGATGCCGAAGGCTTTAGTGAAGTAGAAAGTGCCGACGGGAGTTTTGCCGTCGCCTTCCTCCGTCTTGCCGAGCCCCGCGCGACCGATGAAGCCCGGCGTAGTCATGAGTTGACGCCACGATCCGATCTCGTCTCTGACATGCATGGAGACCCACGCGGTGGATTTGCCGACGCCTGCCACGACGAATAATTGTTGAGCGTTTTCGGCGGCGGGCAATTTACTGATCCACTCGGGGGACGCGGGCAAAGGAGTTTTCGCCGCCTCCGTCGTCGTGCCGAGCATCAGCCCCAACATCAACACCATCGAAAAAATGATCGCCTTCATTCCGATCGCCACCTCCAAAATTAATTCCTAATTCCTAATTATCTTTTCACAGCGTGCCTCCGAGATTTTCAAGCGTGTCGATGACGACGATGCAGTTTGATTGCACATTCTTCATCACGACGAGCATTTTGTCTTCGGGGATCGCCACGCAGCCGCCGGTGTACGGTTTCGCCGGTCCGAAGCAGTGCAGGAAAATCGCCGAGCCCTTGCCGGGCGTGCCGCCCTCGTTATAGCTGATGTTGAGGCAGTAGAGGTAATGCGGATTGTAATCGATGATGTGTTCGCTGTTTTCGGTGTCGAGCGCGGGATATTGACGGATATCGACGAGATGATTATACATCATGCCGTCGCGACCGTCGCCCGACCAATAATAATTTCCGTCGACGCGAGTGTAGGGAATTGCACAGCCCGGGTCTTTGTTGATGCCGAAGGCTTTAGTGAAGTAGAAGGTGCCGACGGGAGTTTTGCCGTCGCCTTCCTCCGTCTTACCGAGTCCCGCGCGACCGATGAAGCCGGGCGTAGTCATGAGTTGACGCCACGAGCCGATCTCATCTCTGACGTGCATGGAGACCCACGCGGTGGATTTGCCGACGCCTGCCACCACGAATAATTGTTGAGCGTTTTCGGCAGCGGGCAACTTGCCGATCCACTCGGGGGATGCGGGCAAAGGATTTTTGGCTGCCTCGGTGGTCGTCCCGCACAACATCATTAACGCCAACATCACTGAAAAAATGATCGTCTGCATGGAATTCGCCTCCAAAAATATTTTTTTAAGGGCGCCGACGACGACGGTTGCTCACCGCGCTCGACGGATGGGGAGCGTTGATCAAGGCGGGCGCCGCCGACGCAGGGTGGGAACCTCTTCCTCTGTTGGGCGCCGCACTCGGAGGGCGGGAGCGTCGGCGGCGCCCCATCATTCGTCGCTCCGCGCGGATTGCTCAGCCGCCCAAATACGCTTTCCTGATTTCTTCGCTCGCCGCCAACTCGTTTGCGTCGCCCGACAACGTGATCCGCCCCGTCTCGAGCACATACGCCCTGTTCGCTATCGACAACGCCATGTTTGCGTTCTGTTCGACGAGTAAGACCGTCGTCCCCGCCGCATTGATGTCCTCGATGATCGAAAATATTTCTCTGATCAACAGCGGCGCCAATCCCATTGACGGCTCGTCCAACAACAACAACTTCGGTCGGCTCATCAGCGCCCGCCCCATCGCCAACATCTGTTGCTCGCCGCCGCTCAACGTCCCCGCCGGTTGCGTCCGACGTTCCTGCAGTCGCGGAAATCTCTTAAATACCATCTCCATATCCGCCGCAATTCCGTCCGCGTCCGACCGAAGGAACGCTCCCAACTCTAAATTCTCGAGCACCGTCATCTCCGCGAATATCCGTCGCCCCTCGGGCACTTGCGATATCCCCTCGCGCACAATTTTATTCGCCGCCATCCCGCCGATCTCGTTGCCCAGAAATTTGATCGAGCCCGTCTTCGGTTTCAACAGCCCGCTGATCGTCCGCAGCGTCGTCGATTTGCCCGCGCCGTTTGCTCCGATCAGCGTCACGATCTCGCCCTCGTTGACCGTCAGACTGATCCCCTTGATCGCGTGAATCGCTCCGTAGTACACATTTATATCATTGATGTCGAGCATCACCGCCATAAATTTAACTCCCTTCTATTCGACGTTGACACCAAATTTGCCGCACAGCTCGCTCAACTGCATTCGATTGTTCTCGCCAAGCGCGTTGAACGCCCAACCTTCGCCGCGCCGCTCGAACTCGCCGATCAAAGTCGATATCGCATCTGCCATGTCGAAATCTTGACTGACAACGCCCTTCCGCGCGGAGATGTCGACGATGTTGCATGTCGCAACCCGATTAAAATTTTCGTCGGCAGTCAAAGTCAAAACGAGCGTCTTTATATCTGAGGGCACGTGCGCAAAGTCGATGATGAAACTTTCAACCTTGCCTTCGTTGCGAACGACGCAGCCCGACGGATGGCTCGGCTGATTGTAGAAAATAAAATCCGCATCGGAAGTGACGCGACCGCGATCGCTGAGCAAAAATATCGCCGCATCGAGCTCCGCCTCCGCGTCCCATTGTAAGCCGACGAGAATTTTATCGGGCATGGCGATCCATTTCTTTCGCTTCAAACTGACGGGCGGTCTATCATTATTCCGCGCGGATTTTGAAAACCGTTCCAACAATCCGTTCTTGAGCGCGCTCGGAGCCTTCAAAATTTTTTTTGCGCCCGCCTTGACTTGCCCCGCCGACTTATCCGCGATACCGGACGCCGCGTGGACGACGCTGCTTTTCGCCGCCGACATTTTTTCCTTCGATCGATGCGCGACATTGCTCGCCGTATTCGCCGCCGCGCTCGCAATAGTTTTGACCGCCTCGATCAACGTTCCGAACGGATTGAACGATGGCGCCTCTTCTTCGTCGTCGCTAATCGGGTGCAAATGTATGTATCGCACGCCGCTTATATAAATCGTCGCGGGGATCGTCACTCGATACGCCGGTCCGCCGAGTCCGACCGCCGCCACCGACGCCGCCAACGCGATTCCGATCGGTCCCATCATCACCGTCAAAAGCGGCATCGTCGAGCCGCCGCCGGCGATCATTCCTCCGATCGTCAACGTGCCGACCGTATTGCCGAGCACCATGTTTGCAATCGAGCCCGCCGCCGACATCGCCAACTTTGACGCCAGCCCGCCGCCGCTTTGAAACATTTTCAATATCGACGACGCCGAGGCGTTTGACGGTTGCAAATTTTTCGCGCCGATCGAATCGAGCATCGCGCGCCGCTGTTCGTTCGACATGCCCGCCCACGCATGCGCCAGCACCTCCGACAACAGCCGATATTCGAGTTGATCCATCGGATAAGATTTGTTGCACGGGATATTCATCTTGCCGCACACATCGACGACAATATCTTTGTAAGTCTTATTGAAATAAAACGTGTGACTGCCGAAGGCAATCAATTCGTCGGCAATCTCGGCGACGTACCGTCGATGTTCGGGATAAAATTTTTTGCACCGCTCGTTCGACGAAAGTTGCTCCGTTAAATTCCCCTTGTCGACGATGATTTTATACAGCACATCAAGCTCTTCGTTCGACATTTCGGCAAGAATTTGCAAGTCAACGTCGTTGAGTTCCCTCGGCTCATATGCCGCCATCGAATTTTTCTCCTCTCAAATTCGAGCGCCGTAGCAGACGATCACCGACCGCGCTCCGAGCAGGAACGGATTATTGATCGTGTCGAGCGGCTCCGGATCGTCGTACCAAGCCGCGTCGCCCATATCGGTGTTCGCTACCAACTTCCATTGCTTGTCGGGCGGCAATTGCGGAATCCAAATTTGATGCGCTTCCCAATGCGTGTTGATCCCGATGTAAACGAAATCTTCAACGCTGTCGGCGAGCCGCCCCGCAAACATCACGCCGACCACTCGAGTATCGGACGAGCGATCGAAGTGCCACGCATTGACGCCGTGCACGCTCACCGGCGGATATCCCGCCACTTCTCCGACCGCTTGACGCATCAGCACGGGATGCTTCCGACGAAAATGAATCATGCCGCGGAAAAATTTATGCACGTCGGCAAATTCTTTCATGCGGCTCCAATCGAGCCACGAAATTTTGTTGTCCTGACAATACGGATTGTTATTACCGAACTGCGTGTTGCCGAACTCGTCACCCGCAAGGATCATCGGCACGCCCATGCTTATTAAAAGCACCGCCGCCGCATTCTTCATCAGCTTATGACGCAAAAAATTTATCTGCGTATCGTCCGTCTCGCCTTCGCAACCGCAATTCCACGTGTGATTGTCGTTGGCGCCGTCGTTATTCTGCCAACCGTTGTCGAGATTGTGTTTTTCATTGTAAGAATACAAATCGAACAGCGTAAAGCCGTCGTGACACGTGATGAAGTTGATCGACGCGTAATCGCCGCGCCAATATCGATTGTAAATGTCTTCGGAGCCCGCGAGCCGAGCGACCGCCGCCTCCGCATGCCCCGCGTCGCCTTTCAAAAAACATCTTATGTCGTCGCGATATCGACCGTTCCACTCCGACCAGCGCTTGTACGACGGAAATGAGCCGACTTGATAGAGACCGCCCGCGTCCCACGCTTCGGCGATCAAAATGGCGTCGGCGAGCAACGGAGCGGCGGCAAGCAACTCGAGCAGAGGCGGATTGTGCAGCGGCGTCCCGTCCTGATTGCGACCGAGGATCGACGCGAGATCGAATCTGAAGCCGTCGATGTGATATTCGCCCACCCAATAGCGCAGGCAATCGACGATCAGATTGCGCACCGTCGGATGATTGCAGTTGAGCGTGTTGCCGCAACCGCTGAAGTTGTAATACGAGCCGTCGGGCTTGAGGATGTAAAACATTCGATTGTCGATGCCCTTGAACGAAATGTAGGGACCTTCCTCGTCGCCTTCGGCAGTGTGATTGAACACGACGTCGAGAATAACTTTGATGCCGTTGCGATGCAATTCTTTGACGAGCGACTTCAACTCGTTGACCTGATTGAATTTGACGGCGGAATATCCCGCCTTGGGAGCGAAGAACGCAACGGTCGAATAGCCCCAATAATTTTTGAGCGGCTGACCGTTTTTGTCTCGACGGTGGGGCTTCGGAGCATCTTCCCACTCGTCGAACTCGAAAACCGGCAGCAACTCGATTGCGGTGATCCCGAGGTCTTTCAAGTACGGAATTTTTTCCTTGAGCCCTTCGTAGGTGCCCGGGTGTTGGACTCCCGACGATTCGTCGCGCGTAAATCCTCTGACGTGCGTCTCGTAAATGATCAGTTCGTTGTGCGGAGTCTGCAGCGGACGATCGCCTTCCCAATCAAAGTTGTCGACTTCGATGCGCGAGCGATATTGAAATTGATTCGACCAATCGGGCTCGACGCCCCATTCGTCGCGACCGCTGACGACTTTCGCATACGGATCGAGCAACACCTTTGTCTTGTCGAAAATATCTCCGCGCGTCGGAACGTAATCGCCGTCGAAACGAAAACCGTACTCGAGATTCTCATAATCGAGGTCGAAGACGATCATCGAGAAGACGTAGCCGATGCGATAACTTTTCGGGAACGGAATGATCGCAAACGGTTCCTTTTCGCCGGCGTGATACAATACGAGTTCGCAACTTCGGGCGCGCGACGAGTAGATCGAAAAATTGATTCCGCCGGGCACGAGGCTTGAGCCGCGTCGCATGAAAAAGCCCGGGCGCAATTTAAATCCCTGATAGGTATCAGTCGGATTCATATCAACTCTAACATCAATTCTCATATTCTCAACTCCAAAAATTTTATCTCTCGCCCGTTGGTTTTGGGGTAACGGAAAAAAATTTTTTCATCCCGCCCACCC